>JAHRHW010000272.1 GCA_019100305.1 Candidatus Thiodiazotropha taylori
CCGGCTTCACCGGCTGCGCGCTTGGGGCGACTTGAAAATCGCTCTCAAGTCTGGCGAGAAAAGCCTCTTTATCAAGTCCATTGAGATCCTTGACCACCCGGTTGTAGTCCAGAATCTGCATCTGATTGTGGGGAAAGATGACACTCAGAAAATAGTTGTATGACTCATCGCCACTGTGGTCTGGATTGGCCTCCTTGCGCGATGCGCCAACCCTCGAGCCAGCGGCTGAACGGTGGTGTCCATCTGCCACATAGAGAGCATCCATGGCATCGAACAGCTCCGTCAGACGGGCCACGGTAGCGTCATCGTCCAGCACCCAGATCTCGTGACGGACCTGATCTGCCGCGGTGACATCCATTGCCGGCTGGGCCTGGGAAACCTGACTCAGGATCTGGTCGACTTCAGGGGCACTCGGGTAGACGAGAAACACCGGCCCGGTCTGGGCATTCAGCGCATCCACCTGACGCACCCGGTCATCCTCTTTCGCCGGACGGGTGAACTCATGCTTCTTGATCCGGTTCTGGTCATAGGCGGCAACCGAGGCAGCGGCGGCGAGTCCGGTCTGAACATGCTCCCCCATGGTCAGGCGATAAACATAGTAACAGGGCTTGCTATCACGGATCAGAATCCCATCCTGCTGCATCCTGGCAAGATTCTCGGCCGCCTTCTGATAGACCTCGGGGGCATACGGATCTGTCCCCTGGGGCAGGTCGATCTCAGGTCTGGAGATATGCAGAAAGCTCCACTCCCGACCTTCTGCCATCTGCCGAGCTTCCGCCTCGTTCATGACATCATATGGCGGTGCGGCGACATCGGCGGCACGACCCTCGGCAGGACGAAGTCCGGGAAAAGCTCTGATCAGCGGCATGGGTTCTTCCTCATGGTCTGTAGGGCACATCTGGCCCAAGTGGTATGCGAGGGGGGATTGTTTCAAAAGAGATAAGGAGGAATCAAGCGATGGGCTCAATCGGTGTCAGAAAAATCCTACCTAAAAGTGAGAACAAACCTGCATCTTATCCAGGGTTATTCACTTAGACTTTAACCGTCGCAGAGAAGGATGCCAAGGAGTGGTGCACATGAACACGGAAGTAAAGGACTGATACCATTTGCCAACCAATCAGTGCGACACAAGATCCTGGTGCCCAAGGAGCGGGTGCCGGGGTTTTTTTATTGGGGAAGAGAAAAGTTCGGCGCTTCCTGATCAACCAGCCCTCTCCACTTGGACTGAGGCGTTTATCCCATTGGCACCCGATCCTCTTTCTCCAGATCCAGCGCGACAGGCCACAACGCCTGTCCGGAGCGATTAAACTCCTGCCACAGCTGCTGATAGCTCTTGCCCTCCTCAGGGTGAACCTCTTCTGCCGCCACTTCCGAGAGGGGCAGCAACACAAAGGCATAGCGTAAGATCTCATCTCTCGGCAAATGGATAGCATCACGCTCGATGATCTGTTCGCCGTAGGTCAACAGGTCGATATCCAGGGTTCTGGCCGCAAACCGTTCTTCACTGCGCACCCGGCCATGACGTTGCTCAATCTCTTTCAATCGGCGATTCACAGCCTCAGCCGATAAGCTGGTGTGGATGCCTACCACCAGATTGAGAAAGTTCTCTCCGACAAATCCCACCGCTTCACTCTCATACACCCTTGAAATGGTCAGCTTGCCAAAATGCAGCCGCAAATCTGCGATGGCGCTGGGAAGATATCGACGTGGCGACTGATTGCTGCCAAGGCTTAGCCAAGCCCTGACTCGGGCACTGTCAGTCACTCCGGCTTCTCTCGATAGTCACACCCACATCCCGGGCCATGCTCACGGCGCCGATCTTGTTCAGGGTCAACCTCACCCAAGGTACGTTGAATTCGTGGAGCACAATGTCGGCACAACGTTCTGCCAGTGTCTCGACCAGTTGGAACTTACTCTCCCGTACAAACGAGACCAGACGCTTGCTGACCGCTTTGTAATCCAACGCATCCTCGATGGCATCCGACTCTGCCGCCTTTTTGATATCGGCTCCCATCTCCAGGTCAAATACCACCGTCTGGGTGATCTCCCGCTCCCAGTCGTAAATACCGATGACGGTTTCAATGCGAAGATCACGAATGAAAACGATATCCATAACTCAACAACCACACTTTTGAAAAAGAGTCATAGTAGATGAGTATTGATCAAGAACAAACCCCCGGCTTGACCTGACCCGCTGCCAGAGGTTCCAATGCACCCATGATTATCCACTCTTCTATCGTTGTTATCGCCTATCTGCTCGGTTCGATCTCCAGTGCCATCATCGTTTGTCGCCTGATGGGTCTGCCAGATCCTCGCAGCCAGGGTTCAAATAATCCAGGGGCCACCAATGTATTGCGAATCGGTGGCAAAAAGGCAGCAGCCATCACCCTCTTCGGGGATATGGTCAAGGGATTGATCCCGATGCTGATTGCCCATCTGTTCGATGCACCGCCACTCTATCTCGCACTGACTGGATTGGCCGCATTTCTCGGCCACCTCTACCCGGTGTTTTTCAGCTTCAAAGGGGGCAAAGGAGTCGCCACCGCCCTCGGTGTCCAGTTTGGACTCCACTGGGGGGTTGGCCTGGCGGTTGCACTGGTCTGGCTGTTTACCGCCAAGGTGGTCAATATCTCCTCCCTGTCCGCCCTGATCTCGATGGCATTGGCACCAATTATCGTATGGTTGATCTGGCCTGCACCAGAGCTGATAGTGATGCAAATCTTCATCAGCGTCATGCTGTTTTGGCGCCACCGTTCCAACATAACCAATCTTATCTCCGGTGCCGAAGATAAGATCAGCGAGAGCGAAAACTAATGCCGAATCCGCGCACCCTGGAATATGCCCATCAGATCACCTGCATCGATACCTTCTATCAGCGCCAGGGGCTGGCTGCCTGCTATCTGCTCGAATCCGAGGGGGAAGCGGCCTTCATCGATACCGGCACCAGCAACAGTGTGCCCCAACTGATGGCGGTGCTGGAACAGAAAGGCATCTCCCCTTCACAGGTCCGCTATGTAATCCCCACCCATGTCCATCTGGACCATGCCGGGGGAGCGGGCAATCTGATGAGTCAACTGCCAAACGCCTCTCTGGTGATCCACCCGTATGGAGCCAAGCACCTGATCGATCCCTCGAAGTTGATCGCCGGCGCGACGGCCGTCTACGGCGTGGAGGAATTCGAAAGGCAGTTCGGTCAATTGCTGCCGATCCCGGAAGAGCGGGTTATCCTGGCGCCGGATGGCTTTCGCTGCCACTTCGGCAACCGGGAGCTGCTCTGTCTCGACACCCCGGGACATGCGCGTCACCACATCTGCATTTTTGATCAACAGAGCCGCGGCCTGTTTACCGGCGACACCTTCGGCCTCTCCTATCCCGAACTCAACGGCATACAGGGTCCCTTTATCATACCCACCACCACACCGATCCAACTCGATCCGGACGCCTGGTATGAGACCCTGGACCGTCTGATGGAGCTGAAACCTGAAAAACTCTACCTCACCCACTTCGGCGAAGTCAGTGAACCAGAAAAACTGGTCGGACAACTGCGCCAGCATCTGCAGGAGTTCACCGCCATCGCCCTGGCAGCGCAGGCGGAACCGGGAGAGCCAAGAAAGAGTGAAATGGAAAGTGCGCTACGGAAGTGGTTGCTGCAAAAGCTGGAACAGAACGGCAACACCCTGGCAGCCGAGGAGAGCCTGCAGCTGATGGCCATGGATCTGGACCTGGACGCCCAAGGTATGGAGGTCTGGCTGGCACGCCGGGAAGAGGCTGCTGCTGGATAGTTATTTAAGTCCGCAAATGGACGCAAAAAATAACAGGCTATGCAAACTTGATGTTGATGGGTATAAGCCCTGAGTGGTGCTCACTCTAACCCTTTTTGGAGGGCATGGCCCCACCACATAGGTTTTGATTAAAGACAGTGAATCGCCTTGGCACTTAGTAAGCCACCATCCGTCTTAGTACGGATGGCCAGGTTAGCAATCAGGCGAGGCACCACCAATCGTCGGCAAATGATCACAGGGAATGTTCGAGTTTGAGGCCAATCAAACCCCAAACACGATTACAATGTGCGAATCTTATTTGAGGACTTAAAACAAACAATCAACTGGGTGTAGAACCACTCTGCTCCCAGGCGAAAGTGCAATCCAGTCTGGAGAGCACATAGACCATCCCCTGCTCCCCGTCCCCCATCATCATCGACAGAGGCGAGCGCTGATTGAACAGATGGTTACGCTGACGCAACCAGCGCTTGCCCATACTCGGATTGGTCGGATAGGTCGTACGCAGCGCATCATTGATTCTGACCAGATAGTCGATCCGCTTCATCATTTCCGGACTCTCGGGAAAGGCCTTGTTATGCCGGTACTGCGCCATCTGGCGCGCCTTGCCGTTGATATCCAGGAGCGACATCATCTCATCACTATGCAGCCCCCAGTGATCGAACAGATTCATGACTCCCCGGGTCATTGCAAGACGGTCATCCATTGAAACAGTGCTACTTTGTTGTGCGATTTCACTCATGTCTGCTATTTCCTACTGTTTAACTTGGTTTTTCTGAGTCTAACACGATTGATCCAGTTAAAACCCAAGGGAAACCATGGTAATACAGCGTTACGATCAAGCCTCGCCTTTCCATAAAGCGTGCCACCAGCGCTTGCGATTGTTGGGCATTGCAACTGCGGGCAGATCGACCGGCTGGATCTTGCTCAACACCCAGCCGGGTAGTGGTGGATTGTCACTGTAGCCGCATGAGACACCCAGGTTGTTTGGATCATAGATCTTGATGAATGACGGTTGCTGCAGATCATCTGCATAGACAATGCCGCAGTACTCCTCATCATGCTCCCGTCGCAACAACTCATCGACACGCTCGACGAATGTCAGAACCATCGATTCATCAGAGGCGACCTCGGGTGGTGGTTCGCCTACTGCATAGACATACCACCCACCAGCGGCATCCGCTCTCAACACCTGCCATAGAGCATCCAGTTGATGCCAGCGCAAGGCGGAAGTGAAACTGCCTTTGAAGGCCTTCAAGAAATTATCCTGTTCGTTCATCACCACACCACAAAGAGAATGGAAACTCCACATCAACGCGGAGCATGGATCAGGCGCCTCACCCTTCGGCAGAGCCGCACCGATATCAGACACGACACAAGCATGAGTTTCCTGTCCGATCATGGGTATAATGACCCTTTGCCTCTGCCGGTTACAACCCATGATGACTGATAGCCATACCCTTTTCGAATCAAACCTGGACCTGAAGCTACTCAATCGGGGCAAAGTACGTGATATCTATGAGGTAGATGATCAGCATCTGTTGATCATCACCAGTGACCGTCTTTCAGCATTCGATGTGGTTCTGCCACAACCCATTCCCGGCAAAGGCGAGGTCCTCACCCGTGTGGCTAACTTCTGGTTCCAGCGAACCGAACCATTGATTCCAAACCATCTGGCGAAACTGCAGCTTTCCGAGATCCTGACAAACCCCGATCAGCGCAACAGTCTGGGTGACAGATACATGATCGTCCGCAAGCTCAAGCCACTTCCGATCGAAGCGATCGTACGGGGTTACCTGATCGGCTCCGGCTGGAAGGATTACCAACACAACCAAACGGTCTGCGGTATCCCGCTGCCCGCCGATCTGCAGCAGGCGGACCGTCTGCCCGAAGCCATCTTCACCCCGTCCACAAAAGCGGATGTGGGGGATCACGATGAAAACATAGATTTCAGCCAGACTGAAAATCTGCTTGGCCGTGAACTGGCGGCACAAGTTAAGGAGATCAGCCTGAGCATCTATAACCAGGCAGCCGACTATGCATTGAGTAGGGGCATCATCATTGCCGATACCAAGTTCGAATTCGGTCTGGATGATGCCGGACAGCTGCATTTGATCGATGAGGCACTGACTCCGGATTCATCGAGATTCTGGCCGGCGGACAGCTATCGTCCCGGTACCAGTCCGGTCAGCTTCGATAAACAGTTTGTCAGAGACTACCTGGAAACCCTGGATTGGGATAAAACCCCACCAGGCCCTGAGTTGCCCCAGGAGGTTATCGATAAAACGGCTGAAAAGTATCGTGAGGCTGAAAGACGCCTGACCGGTAAATAGATCGGAATCGAATCCTGTTTCGGCCGGCAGTCGGCAGGCTTCAATAGCCGGTTGATATCAATCCAATCTGCCATTATACGACCTGCCCGGATCAGCA
>JAHRHW010000273.1 GCA_019100305.1 Candidatus Thiodiazotropha taylori
CATCCCGCCCATGCCTCTCATGCCGGACATGCCACCCATACCGGACATGCCTGCGCTAGCGAGTGGGGCAACAGCAAGTGCTACGACCATCCCCATCGCTTTGATCACTCCTTTCAGGTTTGGCATTCGAATAATTTTCATAGTTTTCGCCTCAAGTTGTAGTAAATTTTTATAACCTTTAATAAAGAACCGTTCACTGCTTTGTAGTCGCCACATCAATCGAACTTGGTTCTAAGTCTGATACCAACGCTACTGATGCCATTGCCGAATATCATAGGGACCTCTCATGCCCGGTCGGGTGAAAGGCGTGTACCAGTTACCTTGGTTGTCAAGGAAGTGGAGACTCCTGGGGTAGGGTTGTTCAACACCTGTCAAGGATGATTGGTACCAAGCCTTATCACGTGATACCTGTGTCATGACCGGTGCGTTGATTGGCCGTTTTGAAGGCTCTAAACCAGCTACGGGATAACCAGCCATGAGCTGTAGTGGAAGTAATGCAAACAGACCAGTGCAGGCAGTAGCTAACAGCCGCATTCTAAAACCCTCCTCGATTCGTCGTTGTTATCAGTACGGGTTGGCATCAGTTACAAGGCAAGGGCTATGCCAGTGAATAGGTTTTAGTTTTTTTTAATTGATTTATAAGGTTTTTTTTTGATTTCAAAGCTCGATCCAAGACAATAGCTGAATCGGTTACTCTGACGATTTGTCATGTGATCCTGAGTGAGTTTAAACCTGTGGTGATCGGAACATCGTACAGGATTTGGATAGAGACAGAATTTAAGTATTGTTTTTCATTCGCTTAGAAGATATTTATCAGTTTACATTTCAGCTTCGGATAAGATTTTAATTGACTGACATTTCGTCATACAGGGCGATTAACACGATGGGATTTTTAGCTGAATCCAAAGCGGAGAGCGGAAGGAGGATGTTCAACAACCACCGCTCATATCGCTTGGCAGACCCTAATAAATAGGATCAATTAAGCTATGGAATGGGGAGATCCCGCGATACAGTGGTGAATCTGTTTTCTGATGACAGCTGCACCACCTCCATTTCGCTCTGCTGAGTACTATAGCGCCTCAGCAGGGCAGAACGGTTTCGCACGGAACAGGCCCTATCGTGAGAGGGATTGTGTTTAGTTTTTTTTATCTCGATCGCTACTCAATTACAATGACCGAGCCATCGGAAGCACGAATTGCCAGCTGGTGTTTCAATGGGTAGGGTGCAGATTCTCCGACGATACTGACCAGATAGATGCGATTTATCTTACGGATACGGCCCACCTGAAGCCCGGCCACTCCCTCTGTGTTGAGCCACTGTTTTGCTATATCCTGCGCTTCTGACCACTGATCAACCGGCAGCGATCCGTTGGTAAGTTGGAATTGATCAATGCGGCACTCTGTTGGTTGAATCTCTCCCGCTGCTTCGATCTGCTGTTTTACCGCGGAGAGTTCCACAGGGTGAAAAAGTAGTGCTCCCCGCTGGTCCCGCTCGATATGCCAGTATTTAAAACCTGACATGTCACTTGGTAGATCGTCTGTCGTAGCCTGCAAAGGAGCTGCGGGATTCTGTTGAGTTGGACTCAGGTTTCCCCCCGAGGTGGGAGGGGGTGTTGCAGGTATCAAGATCAATGTGTTATCTGCATCCCATTCAACCTGCCACCCATGGCTCTGCAGTGCTTCTCCGAATTTGCGTATCTCGCCTGTTTCGCTGTTTCCTGACGGAATGTCAGTGGTCGACTGTTTTTTAGGTTGACGATAGATCACACTACCATCCTCAGCGGTGTACTGTTCCCATCCCTGCTGCTGGAGAGATTCGCGTAGTGATTCCCCGAGGCTATTGGCTGGCTCCGCTAAGCCCATAATTGGTAACCATAAAAAGACCCACAGTAGCAGGGTTGTGATGTGGAAACCGTACATTGTATTTATTTTTCTCATTCTCGCTGCTCCTCCAGATAGGGTATGGCGTTTAGATTTTCAATTTATGAGCAAAACACAAGCCAAAGCGCTGAATGAGAGGCTAAAAGGAGAAAAGAACCGTTGGATTCTCCCCGGAAACATGACAATTTGTCAGAAAAACAGGTTATTATTACTATTACAATCAAAACACCGGATCCCGAGCAACCGAGTTGTTACAAGTGATGAACTGGATAAACAACAGCCTGAATAGAAAATTCATCCTCGGTACCACATCCGGTCTTGTTTTAAGCACCCTGGTATTTCTTTTACTCTATATACCGATCTATCAATCGGAACTGGAAGGGGCGAGAGCGGATACCGCCAATCAGGTCAACAAGTTGCTGCAGGTCTCCCTGGAGAACGCCATGCTCAAGCGCGACCTGCCTGGGTTGAGTGATATGGTGCAAAAGCTCGGAGAGCAAAAGGATATCGTCAGGGTTTTTATCACAAATCCGGCAGGTGAAATCCGTTTCAGCAGTCGTGAAGGGGATTTCGGTAAAAAGCTGGAAACTCCCTATCAGGAGAGTCTTCAAACAACCCGGTTCATACAGAATGAGTCACAACAGGAGTTGCTGCGCAGCATCAATCCTGTGCACAACAAGCCAGCCTGTAAAGAGTGTCATGGTCCGGCAGAACAGAATCCGATCAACGGTATACTGTATGTCGACTACGATGCTAGCTCACTCAGACACAAGGTAAGTACCACCACGCTGATGCTGATGAGTGCAGGATCCCTGATCGTGATTCTCAATCTGGCAGGTGGTTGGTGGTTCATACACAGCCATATTCTCAGACCAGTCAAACAGCTCAAAAATGCGAGTCAAGCGTTGACGGGTGGAAATCTACAAACCCGGGTCAAAATGCAGGGGGCAGATGAACTCAGCCGACTCGGTTCAACCTTCGATCTGATGGCGGAGCGGTTGCAGGAGAAACTGCTTGAACTGGAGGAGCAGCGGGGATTCCTGCAGGCGCTGGTTGATGCCATCCCGGACGGAATAAGGATTATTGATGAAGACTTCAAAGTGGTGCTCGTCAATAAAGCCTATTGTGAACAGCACCGACTGGAGGACAGGCTGGAGGTCGGCGCAACCTGCTACGGCGTAACCCACAATGCCAACAAACCCTGTCCACCGACCTTGATCAACTGCCCGATTCATGAAGTGTCGAGATGTAAACAACCGATCAAGATAGTGCATCAACACCATCGTTCGGATCTTACTACCTTTGAGGTGGAGATTATTGCGGCGCCGATGACGATTCAGCAAGGCGGGAAGGAGAAGACTCTGATTGTTGAATCAATTCGGGATCTTGAAGAAGCGGTTAAATATTCCCAGGAACAGAAACTCTCTGAATTGGGGCGTTTGGCTACCGGGGTAGCTCATGAGATTCATAATCCTCTGGCTTCGCTGAAATTGGCGATGGATGCTACCAAGAACGAAATTGTTGTCGGCAATAATTTCACTGATGGGATCAAGCAAAACTTTGAACTGATTGACGATCAGATCAACAGCTGTATTGAGATTACCGGTAAATTATTGAAGCTCGGTGCTTTGCCCCAGGAATACGTGGAACTGGTTGATGTTGCCGCCGCTATAAATGATACACTTGCACTGATCAGATGGCAGGCTGATGAGGCGAATATCTCAATTGAAGAGAATTATGAAAATGAGGTCCTCCGGGTCCTGGCCTCTGACAGTGAAATCAGGATGGTTGCCCTCAATCTTTCGCAGAATGCTTTTCATGCCATGCCTGGTGGTGGCATTTTAACGGTAACCTGCTCGGTCGTTGAGGATAAGGTCCAGATGGTTTTCTCTGATACCGGTGCTGGGATCCGGCCCAAAGATCTACCCTATATTTTTGATCCATTTTTCTCACGTCGTGCCGACGATGTCAAAGGTACGGGTTTAGGTCTTTCTATCAGCTTGGCGATAATAGAAAAATATGGTGGAACCATAAATGTGAACAGTGAAGTTTCTGTCGGCAGTGTATTTACTGTCATACTGCCGAATGCAGAGCATGAACTGGAGGGGGATAGATGAAATCCAAACTCGTTGTAGTAGAGGATGACGATACACTCAGAACCTTAATGATTCAGCATCTGTCGAAACTGGACTATGAGGTTGAAGGGCTGAGTCGTTGGCACAGTGTAATGGACTATCTGGAAAAGTATGAACCCGCATTGATATTAACTGATGCTCGTCTGCCTGATGCCAATAGCCTTGAGTACATTGAAAAGATTTCTGTCAACTATCCTGTCATTGTTTTGACCGCATTTGGTACAGTGCGTGACGCTGTGAGCGCGATAAAAGCCGGAGCAGTGGATTATATATTAAAACCAGTCAGTCTCGATACATTGACAATAACCGTTGAGCGGGCACTCGATAATGCCGCCTTGCGCAGAGACCATATGTTTTGCAAAAGGCAGTTGGAGCAGAGTATCCAGCGTAACTCCTCCCTGGTGGGGAACAGTATTGCAATGGCTGAACTGAAACAGATGATCGGTGCTGTAGCGCCAAATGATATTACTGTATTGGTACAGGGTGAGAGTGGTTCGGGTAAGGAACTGGTGGCACGGGCAATCCATGCACACAGCCACAGAAAGAAGCACAACTATGTTGCTGTTGACTGCTGTACACTTCAGGAAAACCTGTTTGAATCTGAATTGTTTGGGCATGAAAAAGGCGCATTTACCGGTGCTGACAAGCAGAAGAAAGGCTTGATCGAAGGGGCAGAGGGCGGCACCTTGTTTCTCGATGAAATTGGTGAGATCAACAGTAGTGGTCAGGCGAAACTTCTGCGTGTGCTCGAAACTGGACAATTCAGGAGGCTGGGGAGCACCAAGGATCTGACAGCGAATGTCAGAATTGTCGCCGCTACGAATCGGGATTTGGAGACCATGTCGGTAGAAGGGAAGTTTCGATCGGATCTGTTTTTCAGACTCAATGCATTCAATATTGTTATACCACCATTGCGGGACAGGCGTGACGATATACCTGAGCTGGCGGCGCACTTTGTAAAAAGCCACACTTTCTCGACACGTGTTAACAAGAACCTCTCATCATCCGCAGTTCGTTCGCTGGTCTCCTATGACTGGCCAGGAAACATCAGAGAACTGAAGAATGTGATAGAAAGGGCAATCATTCTCTCCGGAGACCGGCAGGTCATCAAGCCTGAGCATTTTTCGTTTAGCCGTGTGCTTGGCAAGAGTGAAGGAGTTGTCACCCTGAGTTTTGATCACGATCCATCCATGGAGGAGTTGGAGGCGCACTACTTATCCTATCAGTTAAAGAAATACTCCGGACGTCGGGGCAAGGTGGCCGAAGTTATGGGTATCAGTGAGCGAAGTATATATCGTATGATCAAGCGCTACGAGCTGGATGAGAATAGTTACAAAGCAAGTTGATCGAAACGGCTACTGCTTTGAAAGCCAGGCTGAAATGAAACGTATCTCCTGCTCACTCACGGCACTCATAATGCCTGTCATCACACTTGACATGCTGTTTGACCGGCTGCCGTTCTTAAAATCCCTCAACTGATTGTAAATGTAAGCCTCGTTTTGCCCTGCAATGATCGGGTAGTAGGGTGTTGTTGGCGTTCTGCCGTCCACCCCATGGCAACCTGCGCACGCTTTTGCCAGGTAGAGAGTGGCAAGATTGCTCTCCAAGCTTTCTGCATTTGCGTTGGACATTGCAATTGTGACGATCAGAAGAAATGCGGATCTACTAATATGTTTTGATTTTTTCATATCAACCTCTGAGGCTAACAAAAATCTGTGTAAGATTTCTACTCACTCGAACTCTGTCTCGTCGTTTTGAAACATCCTGGCGACTTCAAAACGAAGCCGTTTGTCAATGCCAATGCCTTGCCAGCCATGAGGATGATTTTTCACACCCAATGCCAGGGGAAGTCCATGACAGTTTCTGATGAGTAATGTTTCAGTGTCGTTATCTGATATCTGGCTTATGATCTGCTCTCCGTACTGATCTTGATAGTCTACATCACCCTCTGTGTCCCATAAGTCACTTTGTCTATCATCGAGGGTAACCACGGCCAAAGATTTTCCATCCATCATATGGATGAACTGATTTATCTCATCCATGGTGCGAACTCTGGATTCCTCTATAGGATCTTCGCTAAACTTCAGTCTGTACTCAGGCATGCGTAATCCTTATTTGTAAAAAATTTTGTGAGATTGTCATGACAGATGATAAGCCGAAGGTCAAAAAACGAGCCGGTAAGGTTG
>JAHRHW010000274.1 GCA_019100305.1 Candidatus Thiodiazotropha taylori
AACTGTTGGCCAGCCAGATTCTCTTCGATCAATCCATCTGTTTTAGACAACTCAACGAAAGGATAGGCCTTGTAAGCACCATTAACTTCCAATCCCAGCACCCGTTCCTTCGGATGGTATCCCTTGGCACGAAACTCTACCGGAAAGTAGAGATCCCGGCTTTTGTCGTAGCCCCGATAGGGTGAACGCTTGTAGTCTCTTGAAAAGCCTGTCTCATCAGATAGTACCAATGTATCAGGATATCGATCGGACCAGTCGGCCCAATTGGTGTGTTGCAAGGGAACATGGCGTAAACGATCCCCCTGATACTTTCCGCTGATACTCTGCTTCATGATTTGTGACCACAAAGATTCACTGGCACGGTCATACAGCAGTACATCGCTATTGTAGAGCAGGCCGGAAACGCCAAACTTAAGGGTTTCACCTCTGACTGTTGCTTCAAATGCCATACCTGTACCACAGAGCGGACAGAAAGTGATGGCGATCGGTTCCTGCCTGAAGCGGTCATTGACAATTTCATGCCAGTTTAAAATATTGATTGGATAGGCCTTTACAACACCATTCCTCACCACCCCCAATATTCGGTCTTCTGGTTTTAAGAAGTCTGCCTCTTTGGCAGGTACGAACTGGGGTTCATCAATCGATGGAATCCCATCGCGAGGCGGTCCGCCAGGTAGAATCTCAGAAACCTCGATCGTCGCATCCGTAACATCAAAACCATTCTTATAGATTGAACCTGCGCTGGCCTGTACAGACGTGAGCAGTAAACAGAAACCAATCCACACAATCCGAATCTTCACTCTATGACCTCACTCTTTTATAAGTATTCCTGACAATTCGACTGCGCAGGCAGACTTGTCAGTATTATTCGGGTACCTTAATAGCTGTACGCGGCGGGTCGAAGGTTGGATTCAATCTGCAAAGCCCATTGTTTTTGGGGTGTATAAAACTGATCGCTTTACAGAATAGTCGATTGGTGGTCTGGACTCAGCCGAAATCCTGACTTGCGCTGCAGACGTCTCAAGCGATGAGTCCTTGCCTGGCAATCTGGAAGCTGCCGGCAATAGTAACGCGCCGCATCCAGATCCTTGCTCACGTGTTCGTGGTATTTTGCCAGTTTTTCAAGCGCTTCCGGGCAGCGATTTTGAGCAAGTTGTTGCCATAGCCGGGTGGCACCCTGCCAGTCTCCCGATTTCTGCAAGAGGTGAGCCAGATACCTTTTGCTTTTTTCATCGGCCTGATCGAGTCGATTCCTCAGCAGATCGTAAGCCTGCTCTCGATCGAATTCCCCAATCCAACGAGCCAGACTGTAGAGATCCAGATCAGAGTGATCCGGATTCCGGATTATCCTCGCAAGCTCTGTATGAGCCACTAGCAATGAAATAATATCACTTTGATTGTGCTCGACGACCTTAATCAGTTTTTGCTCAGCGCCACGCTGTAGGTAGTCAAACCAGGCGGCAGGTGCTTCTGAACCGGGTAGGTCGTCAACCCGGTAATATCCGAGTAGGCGTTGTTCCAGAGTGGTGAGACGACAATTCGGCCAATGGTGACGAAACAGACGCCGGGTGGGATGCAGCAGATCGAGATGGGGCAGGTGATCAAACTTTTGCTTACGGGAGTTGATGCGAAATCGGCTGACCAACAGGGGCAGGTCGTAGCTTTTGCCGTTGTAACTGACCAGGCGTTCTGCTGCCTCAAGCTCCGATGCAGTTTGCTCCAGCATTTGAGCTTCAGCTGAGAAACGGGTGATCAGCAATTGACGCAGGCAGATTGCGGATCGCTCCAGCCAGGCATAGCCAATCAGGAATGCAAGGGTGCCGCTTCCCCCCGACAGCCCGGTGGTTTCAGTATCCAGGTAGAAGTTCTTCAGTTTCAGACAATCGTCGCCGGGCAATACCGGAGCATATTGCAATTCACTTAATTGCATGGCGCCATGTTTTGTGTTCAGTGGAATCTGCTTTTCGATCTGGATCACACCCTCATCAGTCAGTTTGCCCCGAAGCCGATCGGCTAGCCTGCTGTCCGAGTGGCGCCTGTGATTGTTATCCCTTTTTGCTTGGCCGACACGATGCGGAATCTTCAAACCATTCGGTTGACAAGAGAGGGCAGTGGAGCTTTGTTGACTACCAGCCTGATTCTGAAGCTGACTGAGCCTGGTTTTAAGGTTCATCGTTCGAGAGCAGGGAAAGGACGGTTAAGGCAGAGTGTTTGGCTGAATTCCCAGCCTGTTCGTCGCCAGCCAGTATCGGGCCAATACATCCAGGACAACCACACGCACAGTCACAAGACTCAACCAGGTTTCGTGCATCAGCAACGATCCTGGAGCGAATTTCGAAAAGGGGATTTGTTATGCCGATGCCACCTGGATAGTTGTCGTAGAGAAACAGTGTTGGCGTGAATTGATCCAGACTGTCTGGATCGATATTTTGCCCACTGCGGTCACTCAGCGTGCCACGGCCACTGTTCTCCAGGCTCGCATACCAGCGGTCCTGACCATCTCCAATGGCCCGACCGATGTCACGTGATTCTGAGAGCATGCGCATGGTCGCGATAACATGCATGGCATAACCGGCGCCGAGAAATCCGTCCAGTGAAGCTTGTCTTGAGGTAAAAGCTTGATCCAGTGCGATGGGATTGATCTGCCACCAGACTGCGGTGGTGTGCATCTCCTGATCCGGCAGATCGATCTTGCCATATCCTACGTTTTCATGGGTGTAGTAGCGGATCTTCTTGTAACCGGCAACCCGGGTAACCAGGTGAACTTCCCCCTGGGATACCTGGTAGCGGAAATGCTCTTGTGACTCGAAGTTTTGCAGAATCTTAAGTCGCGTATAGTCAATGGCATCGGTGTAGTAGTCGGCCTTTGTCTGGGTTACAAAAGCCTTTCGTCCCTCCCAATCGAGTCTTTCAACCTGATAGGGCATTGACTGGATCATGTAGATGGCACCTTCATAAAGCGTCATCGGGGCTGAACTGTAATCGACTTCCGCAATGATTCGCTTATCTCCATCTGTCGTATCGATGACCACGAAGTTACCCTCAGCAACAGAACGAAGACTGACACTGTTGGCCGGATAGCTGTCCGCCATCCAATGCCACTGCTTAGCCTCCCGATGTAAAACGCCATGTTCCTCCAAATAGCTCAGCATCTCCGACAAATCCTGTTTGCCAAAAGCCTCACCCTCTTTGAACGGCAGCTCAAAGGCAGCACATCTAATGTGATCCAATAGAATCAGTAATTGATCCGGATCGATTCGAGCCTGTTCCGGTGCGGCTCCCAGGAAAAACTCCGGATTGCGAATGATGTATTGATCCAGTGGCAGGCTGCTGGCGACCAGGACTCCGATTGCTGAACGCTGACGTCGACCCGCACGTCCCAATCTCTGCCAGGTTGCGGCGACGGTGCCCGGATATCCGTTGAGAATTGCGAGATCCAGTGAACCAATATCCACCCCCAGCTCAAGCGCAGAGGTCGAAACCACACAATCGATCTCTCCTTGACGCAGTCGCTTCTCCAGCGAACGGCGTTCGGTAGGCAAATAGCCTCCCCGATAGGCTGCAATCCGTGATGGATAGCGGGGATCGTGGTCGAAATTGTCTTTCAGGTATTTGGTCAGGACCTCGACCATCAGCCGGGACTGAGCAAACACGATACTCTGTAGACCATGCTTTACGGCACTCTTGGCAATCCGCGTACTCTGGGAACGGGCGGATGCCCGTATACCCAGATCATGGTTCACAACCGGAGGGTTCCAGAGCAACAGATGCCTGGCTCCTTGTGGCGCACCGCTTTCGGTAATCGCCGATACGTCGGCATGGATCAACTCCCTGGCCAACTCGGCGGGATTGGCGATGGTGGCTGAACAGAGAATAAACTGCGGTTCAGATCCATAGAATTTACAGACTCTCTGCAAACGCCGGATCACATTCGCCACATGGGATCCGAAGACCCCTCGATAGGTGTGCATCTCATCGATCACCACATAGCGAAGATTTTCAAAAAACTGGGCCCACTTTGTGTGGTGGGGCAGAATGCCCTGATGCAGCATATCCGGATTTGAGACTACGATATCCCCTCTGGTCCGGACAGCTTTTCGCGCATCACCAGGGGTATCACCGTCAAAGGTGAAAGCCCGTATACCAAGCGATTCCGAACGATTGATCTCATTGATTTCAGCGACTTGATCCTGAGCCAGGGCTTTGGTAGGAAACAGGTAGAGGGATTTGGCCCGATCTTGCAGTGCAGCCTGCAAAACCGGCAGATTGTAACAGAGCGTCTTTCCGGAAGCCGTTGGCGTGACTACCACAGTATGTTGCAACGACTGAATCGTGCTCCAGGCAGCAGCCTGATGAGAGTAGAGCTGTTTAATTCCTCTGCTGCTCAAGGCACGAGTCAGGCGAGGGTCAAGATCATCAGGAAACGGAGCAAATTTACCTCGACGGGCCGGTATGGTCAGCTCACCGGTAATTCGCTCCGCATTGCGCTGTCGCAGTTGATCAGCAAATTGGTCGGGAGAATGGCTAAGCGGGATGCCCGTATCTGCGTGAATCGATTCTGCTGGTCTGCTCATCATTCTGTTCTCTATCCGTTCTCTAGTCTAGAATAGAGAACAACAGGAGAACAAACAAGCCCTATGATGCGATTAACCAGAAGACAGCAACAGATCTACGATATTCTGCGAAGTGATGCGGATATGATGCAACGACCGCCAACCTACGATGAGCTCTGTCACCGACTTGGGTTGAGTTCGCGGGGATCCCTGCACAAACATATCCAGGCCCTGGTAATGGCAGGCCTGGTCGAACCCATGGCCGGAAAGCAGCGTGGCATACGACTGGTATCTGCAGAGCAGCAGGAGCAGGGGATACCCATGTTGGGCCGGATCGCTGCGGGATATCCCATCGAGGCCGTTGAGCAAACTGAAAAGATCTCAGTGCCAGACGCTATGGCAGGCAGTAAACCCCGCTATGCCCTCCAGGTATCGGGTGATTCGATGATCGATGAAGGAATTTTCGACGGAGATTATGTAGTCATTGAACAGTCTGCAGCAGCAGATAACGGTGACATCGTGGTTGCGTTGATTGATCAGCAGGAGACAACCTTGAAACGCATTGAACAGAAGCCTGGTAAGATTATTCTACACCCGGCCAATGCAGCTATGAGCCCGATGATCTACAAAGCTGATCAAATTCAGATCCAGGGGATTTTAAGAGGTTTAATTAGGTATTATTAGTATAATACTGATTATATTGAATAATTGAATCAGCTGCCTGTTTGCAAAAACTCGCCTTGTTCGGGTAACTCTGCTGGTTTTCGATTATCCAAGTCCAGAGTCTCCAAAGTATAGCGTCTTACCGCATGTACCAAATCGAGATCATCGTCCAATGAGTGGCCATAGGATGGGATCAGCTCTTCAAGACGCTGTCTTGCTTCACCTTGTACCAAATCCGGCAGACAGTCCTCGATGACATCCATCATCGCTGAGACACTGACAGAGGCACCAGGGGAAGCGCCCAGCAAGGCGGCCAGAGAGCGATCGGCTGTCTTGATCACCTCGGTTCCAAACTGCAACTTGCCACGACCTTTCTCATCCAGTTTGATGATCTGAACCCGCTGTCCGGCTGGGCGAAGATGCCACTCGCCCGGCTTAACCGAAGGCATAAAGGTGCGTAGCTGTTCGAGACGCTGATCACCGGAACTGATGGCCTCTTTGATGAGATAACGAGTTAACGCCCAATGCTCTTTTGCAACTTCCATCATCGGCTTGAGATTATGGGAGCGTATCGAATTGACCAAATCAAACAGACTGCTACTTTTCAAAAAGCGTGTGGTGAAGCCGGCAAAAGGCCCGAACAGCAGGGCAGGGCGACCATCGATCACCCGGGTATCCAGATGGGGTACCGACATCGGCGGCGCACCGACAGGTGGCAAGCCATAAACCTTGGCGTTGTGGGTCGCGGCGGCTTTGATGTTTTCACTGGCGAGCCAGATCCCAGAGACGGGAAAACCGCCATAACCTCGAACCTCATCCACACCGGACTTTTGCATCAGAGAGAGGGCACAACCACCGGCACCGACAAATACGAAACGTGCTTCGATGGTGCGTTTTCCGGCAAGGGCGTGCTTGGTTGTCACACGCCAGCGATCTCCCACCTTCTTCAATCCCAAGACCTCGGTTGAAAGCCAATAGT
>JAHRHW010000275.1 GCA_019100305.1 Candidatus Thiodiazotropha taylori
TCGACGGCAAGCAGAAAAAACAGACTGAATCAGACAAGTGCCATCAAGCAACCTAATAGCGAAAACTCCATTGAGAACAGACAGATTTATGGCATAACAGCAAGATCTGTCGATCTGAATCCGGTCCTGTAGGGCCTGGCCATCAGTCACAACAAGCCTTGCAAAATTCCAACACCCATCAAGCACCAGCCGGATGGCGCCAACCCAATGAATCCGCCATGAGGCAACATCAAGAGGATACTGCTCAAACCCTAATTATTACATATAAGATAAGATCTTATAACTTAGGCTATCGATTTAATATCGATAGAACAGACATCGCGCCACTCAACCGGGTCTCCCTGAGTCACAGTAATCCGGTATTGTCACGCTCAACCATGACAGCTGAAATCAAGATACTGCAGACACAGAGAAAAAGGCCGTCAAACGCTATCGACAGCTTACTGACAAGCGCTGACTGATCACTGCCTGGTACTATTCCGGTTCAGTCTGATCCACTTCATACTGCGCTACGGCCTGACGCAATCTCTTTGCAATCTCCGCTCTCAACTCAGGGGGAGAGACTACCTCCACATCGGCACCGTAGCGCATCAGATCCATGATCAGCTCCGCTGTATGGGCATAAGGCAGCACAAGCTCATAACGGCCATCCTCCAGCCAGCGACTCTGCTGCTGGGGATGCCAGCTCTCTTTGGCGACCCACCTGGCTCGATGCCGGGTGAATCGTACTACCGCCTGATGACTCGCCGAACCGGAGAAGATGCCATAGGCCTCTGAGAAGTGGGCATCGAGCTGCTCACTCTGCAGCTCGATTGCTGCTTGATCGCTTTCATGAACATCTGAGATCGCATCCAGGGCAAAAGTGCGCAATCCCTCTCGCAGATGACACCAGGCATCCAGATACCAGTTGTCCCGATAGAGGGTCAGACGTTGTGGAGAGACCTCGCGGTCGGTCAGTTTATCGCTAGCGCGATTGTAGTACTTCAGGCTGACCCGGTGTCTGGCCGCCAAAGCCGAGGCCAGCTGCGTCAGATAAGGACCGGCGGGACGGGCTGCTGCCCTGAGCAGACGAATATGGCGTGAGATCGGCTCGACCTGGCCTGGTTGACGACTCAAAAGCTGATCGATTTTACGCCTCAGGGGCTGCAGATGACTCTCCAGCAGACCGGGCTGAATCTCAGCCAGCAGCTGTTGAACCGTCAATAGCGCCTGAAGTTCGGAAGCGTTGAACCAGAGCCCGGGAAGCTGGTACATCTCCCCTTCAGCGGCGTCGTAGTGGTAGCCGTTGCGTTTACGATCATAGACAACCGGAGCATTCAGATAGAGCCTCATCTCTTCGATCAGGCGTTTTACCGTTGCCCTGGAGCACTCCAACTCCTCTTCCAGACGCTGACGGGAGACCGGATAACGGGCTGACTGAAATATTCTGTTGAGCTCAAAGATCCGATCGAAACGATCCATCAATCAGACAGGCCCTATTTGGATTCCCGGGTCTGGCTGCTGTTATTCACTTCATCCACAGACCAGAGCCGCTCCAGATGATAGAAATCCCTGACCTTCGGCAACATCACATGCACCACCACACCATTCAGGTCTACCAGCGCCCACTCGCCATCTTCGACGCCCTCGGTTCCCAATGGCATCTCACCGGCTTGTTTGGCTTTGAATTCGACGCTTTGTGCGATCGACTTTACATGACGATCCGAGGTGCCGCTGGCGACAATCATGATATCCGTAATGCTGGTCTTGCCACGTACGTCCAGTACCACGACATCCTTCGCTTTCATGTCGTCGAGGATCTCCAGGACGATATCTCTAAGTGCTTCTATCTGCATTGAGTCTCAGTTTGTTTGCTGTAACAGGCAGCGTCCATTTTATCGGGTCTTGCCAACAAGCATAACCCATGATTAGGAATTATTTGCTGAATCATCGATTTCCGGGTTGATAAAAGCGCCAATCACAGGCGCGCCGGCTCACCGTTAGCGGCGGCCGATTCAATCCCGATAGAGCCCTTCAGCATGAATAATCTCCAAGACAGCCTCTGGCAGCAGATATCTCGGGCTTTCATTCTGTTTGATCAGTTTGCGGATCGAACTGGCAGAGATATCGAGCTGGGTAACTGTCTGGATCTGAATTTCCCCACGGTTTTCCAGGTTAAATGGTCTATCGGTGTCAATCTCATGCCTCTGCAGAAGCTAACTTGCGGCCGCTGAGATGTTTGATTCACCCGGGCGTCTCATGACAACCAGATGAGCAAGCCGCAGTATTTCATCCGGTTTGTGCCAACCGGGAAAACCACTGAATGCGTCCATCCCCATCAGCAACAGCAGGGGTTGATCTGGAAAGTCGCGATGCAGATCGCGCAGCGTATCCACGGTGTAGGAGTCACCGGCGCGTCTCAACTCCCGGTCATCGGCGACAAAGCCGGGCTGCTCCGCAATGGCCGCCTCAACCATCCGCAAGCGTAGCTCGGCGCAAGCCTGGGGCTGGTCCCGATGAACCGGTCCATGCAGAGGAATGAACCTTAACTGCTCAAGACCGACCGCCTGCATGACATCCAGCGCGGTACGTAAGTGGCCATTGTGTATGGGGTCAAAGGTCCCCCCCAGGATACCGATCATGTTACGCCTAACTGGAATGGCACTGTGTCGTGCAGAGTTGCTCTGCATCCGTTGTGATGAGATTAGTCACGAATAGGCACCAATCACCGCGAATTGCCACAAAGCCCTTTCGTAATAAAGCTCTGTTTAGGGTTGATTCGCGGTGATTGTCATTCATTTACGGTTTGATTCTCTTTAACCCGACGACTAAGTACGGATATGTCCGTCACCAAGCACGATATATTTCACCGAAGTGAGCCCTTCCAGACCGACCGGCCCGCGGGCATGGAACTTATCCGTTGATATTCCGATCTCCGCACCCAGACCATACTCGAAACCATCTGCAAAACGGGTCGAGGCGTTGACCATCACCGAGCTGGAGTCCACTTCGGTGAGAAAACGTCTGGCACGAGTGTAGTTCTCAGTGATAATGGCGTCAGTATGTTGGGAACTGTGGGTATTGATATGATCAATCGCCTCGGCCAACCCCGGCACAACCCGGATAGACAGGATTGGCGCCAGATATTCGGTGTCCCAATCCTCATCGGTTGCACTGGTGCATCCCGCAATCAGCTCACAACTGCGGGCACAGCCACGCAGCTCAACCCCTTTCTCATTCAGCGCCGGAGCCAAACGGGCAAGCGCTTGTGCAGCCACATCCTCGGCAACCAGTAGAGTCTCCATGGTATTGCAGGTGCCATAGCGCTGGGTTTTGGCATTCATCGCCACGGCATAAGCCTTGTCCAGGTCAGCCTGATCATCGATATAGACATGACAGATGCCATCCAGATGTTTGATCACCGGCACCCGGGCATCCTGACTGATCCGCTCGATCAATCCCTTGCCTCCCCGGGGAATGATCACATCCACATAGTCCGGCATGGTGATCATGGCGCCAACCGCCTGACGGTCTGTGGTGGCAACAACCTGAACAACCGTCTCCGGCAGACCTGCCTTGTTCAAACCGGCAGCGATACACTGGGCGATCGCCTGGTTGGAATAGTAGGCTTCAGAGCCGCCTCTCAATACCGCTGCATTGCCTGACTTGAGGCAGAGCGCCGCCGCATCGGCGGTAACATTGGGACGCGATTCGTAGATGATCCCAACCACACCCAGCGGGACTCTCATACGCCCGACCTGAATGCCACTGGGTAGGTATTTCATATCGAATATCTCGCCTACCGGATCGGCCAGGGCCGCAATCTGGCGCACCCCTTCGATCATGCTGTCGATGCGTGCCGGGGTCAGTTCCAGGCGATCGAGCAGGGCGCTGTCCAGGCCCTTCTCGCGACCCTTCTCCAGGTCCAGACTGTTTTCACGCATCAACTGTTCTCTGGCCCCATCCAGCTCTTCGGCAATCGCTTCAAGCGCCTGGTTTTTCTGAGCCGTCGCTACACCGGCGAGTGTTCGCGAGGCCAGGCGAGCCTGCTGACCCAAGTCTTGCATGTATCCGGTGATATCGGTGATCTTGTCTAACATTGTTTAAATAGTGCTCATCTGGAAATATTTACGATTGTTTAACTTTACCAAACCCGAGCTGAAATGGCCCGGATTCCCGGCAGTTTGAGCTGATATCTGCATCCAACTCCTGTTTTGACCGCAACTTTTCTAAGGGTTTTAGTTCACTGGCATCAAAGCGAAAGGTTTAAAGTTAAACCCATATCTACCGATCTAATAGGCAAGGAATTCACCCGAACAGATAACGGTCCGGATATAATGAACAGACTCATTTTAAGTTTCGTCTTACTGATGACAGGTAGCAGCCTGCTCTGGGCAGAACCGTCGCTGTTTGGCGTTCCGATGCATTCCAAGGGAGCCAACACCTTCTACATCTCCGGCAAGATCGGCAACATGGCGCCAACGGAATTCATGGTTGACACCGGCTCAAGCTATATGACCATCAATGAAAACACGCTGGCTGAACTGCAGGCCGTGGGCAATCCCCGTTACCTGAGGGATCTGAAAGGAGTACTGGCCAATGGTGCTGAGATGCTGGTACCAGTCTATACCATCACCGATGTACTGATTGGCGAGAAGTGTCTTCTGGAAGAGGTTGAGGTGGCCGTTTTTCCCGGCAAAACCAGACAGATTCTTGGTCTGAGCGCACTCTTGAAAACAGCGCCATTCACTTTCTCCGCCGAACCTCCACAACTGCAGTTGAGTAACTGCAATTTAATGGAGATGGCTACCGACAGCCAACAACAGACACAACTGGCTGCCGGTATATCAACCCCAAACTAGGGATACCATCTAATAAAGCGCAGCCGGCTTATTTGATCTCTACAGGCATCGCTTTCGCTTCGAAAGCACTGAATTCAGCGGCATCAACGCTACCGTCCTGATTGGCATCAGCGGCTTCCCAGCCCTTATAGAGCGCTTCGCTAGCGGTTGCTTCTTCTGAAGAGATGCTGCCATCAGCATTGGCGTCCAATGCGGTGAATGCATCCTCACCGGCAACTGCAGCAGTCACAAATCCAGCGGTAACCAGTGCCAAAGCGGCCAGTTTAATGGTTTTCGTATTCATCATGTTCTCCTTAACGAATTTTATGGTTATGCCCAGAGATCCCGATCTACACCTTCGATCGTCTGGTGGCCCTATAAGACACCCCGGACAGAAGAAATGCGGTGATAGGAATCACAGTTCCACTATTTAAATTCCTTTCAGAAATTTAGCGAATTGCTAATGGATCGGCATCTGTATCGTCATCAAGTCCCTGTGATTGGCCAGCGACCAGAGCAGTCTGGTCACCGGTATTTCAGCCAAAACTCATTCAGAGTTTTTCAGTTATTTGGCAGCAGGTGCCGCCTCAAAAGCACTGAACTCGGCTGCATCGACCTGGCCGTCAGCATTTACGTCAACCTTTGCCCAATCCTTGTAGAGCGCTTCATCAGCGGTAGACTCTTCAGCGGAGATATAGCCATCAGCATTCACATCCAGCTTGGTGAAGGCACCCTCGTCCGCCGCGTTGGCCACCGCAAAAAAACCGGCTGCTGCCAAAGCTACAACGCCTTTTTTAATTGTCATGGTTTTCATCATCATTCTCCTTTCAATGATTTGTTTTCAAAGCAAAGCCCTCTGACTGAGGTCTCTGTAGGCGATAAGACAACGATGAGGAAAAAAATTGGGTGACCGAAGTCACAAATAAAAAGGAACAGCTTTCCCAGGCACTTAGTTACTAATTCAGGTTGTGCTGCCGATCACAGGCAGGCGATTCCGGAAACCCCTTGCGCAACACGCTTCAAGGCCAGCCAAGGGTCTTTCGAATTCAGCCCCTTGATCATACGATCAACATCTGAACACTGTATTAGCAACTCTCTCCAGTAGTTTGCCGACTCCCTGGAGAGCGCCTTACCGACCACAGGCTTACGTTTATCCCAAACCCGGTAGGCCGCCATTACCTGATTGCTGTTACGCCCCTGTTCCAGTTCATTGGCCATCTCCGCCAGACTGCGAATTTCACGACTCAGGGCCCACAACACCACGGGTGCCGCCACGCCCTCCGCCTTCAACGAAGACAACATGCGCAAGCCCTTGGCGGTCTGCCCACTCATCAGGGTATCGAGCAGGCTGAAGACATCGA
>JAHRHW010000276.1 GCA_019100305.1 Candidatus Thiodiazotropha taylori
CAGAGCATCCACTATGAGCCAGTCCAACGTTAAAAATCGACACGCGCATCCGCTCAGCCACTGACAGTGCTTGTTCCTGAGTAGTATTGGGTAATAGAGCCACAAACTCTTCGCCCCCGTATCGGGCAAGAAAGTCACTTGATCTCAGTAGAGATTGTTGAAGGATTTCGGCGATTCTTTGTAAGCATTCGTCTCCTTTTGTGTGGCCATATGTGTCGTTATACTTCTTAAAATGATCCACATCGATCATAATTACTGACACCGATACTTTATCGCGTCTGGCGCGTTGTATCTCTTGTTCCATAACTTGCATGAGATATCGCCGATTCGGCACCCGGGTGAGATCATCCGATAACGAGAGTTTTTTCAACTCCTCTTTGGTGCGTTCAAGCTCACGGTTTGCAGATTGCAATGCTTCATTCGTCTTTAAAAGCTTTTTCAGCAAACCTTCGTGCTCGAAACGGAACTCGAAACCTTCCGCAAGGGTTCGAGTCGCCATTTTATGAGTAACAGCCAGCATGACCATAAAAAGTAGAAGCATAATGGTCATAACAAGGCTAAGGAGACTTCCTTGTAAAGCCGTACTAATCGTAGCCGGTACGAGCATGGGTAGGATATAGAGCATATAGGTCAATCTATCACTTGCCATTGATGAAAATGCACCCGTGCTCATGCCTGCTAGCGTGAAGAGAAAGAGTAAGGTGTAAGTATCATTCAAACCTGGACTCAGAACTGTAAATCCGGCACCCCAAGTCACACCTGTTAAAATAACACCGATACGGAAAGCCTGAAGATGTCTTAGATCTTTTGAGATATCCCAGTCGCGCTCAAGAGATAAGCTTGTATGCACCATACGTGCTAGCGAAACAAGCGTTAGCATGATAAGCCAGATAACCAAATTGGTTGGTGGAAGTTGAAACCAGTAAACACCAAACAGAAGGACTGCATTGATAATGTTAAAACTGATAGCGCGTATACCTCCCTGGTAGAGATAGCGTACACGTTGGTGATTTACGCGCTGTTCGATTTCCGTAGAAGATACCGTAGCTTTGTCCACTGTATTTGTCCCAAGAGCCGATTTGTGATCACCTTCCCTGTAACAGAATGATTCTACTATTTATATGATATCGGTTGATCAATTTTAACCTTTAGTGGCATGAGATTGCTACTGAAAGCCCAGCGCTCTTCCAGACAGTCTGGAAATTCGGGGGAAAATGGTGTTTGAGCTGGTTTTTTTCGTCGCATTCGATGAGTGGCGGATCACTCAGAATGGACCACAACCACTCGAGCTATTGGTAACAATAGTGTAATTGGCAAAGACTGCTGAATTCTGTTCCAACCGAATATTTTCCAGGTTCGCACAAGTCTAGCGTCTGTATTTAGCTTGTCATCAAAGACTATTGCTGAGTCTAGTGAGGCCCGAACCAGTACCACATGGTCCGGGCCCAAATCGATTCTATCGTACGGAATCTAGATACCGTCTCTCGGTGTAAGCTTTGGACGCTCTGAAAGGTGCTTGGTCATCCACTTGGCATGATACTCAAGGTATTTGGATTGGATATCTTCTGCATTGCTGCCGGCCCAGTTGGCCGACTCCTCAGAGAGCTCAACCCATTCACAGCCTGATTGGCAGTCCTTGAAGGTGTCGGTTTGCCGCTCTTCAGGAGTAACCGGTGTGACCGAGAACCTGGCCTTCCAAAGCCCCATACGAGGGGCCACATAAGCGTAGTAAGTCTTATCGGCTTGCAAATCAGCCGACATAAAGTCGGCACTCTCACCAACGACCATAAACAGATGTTCACCCGGATCCACTTCACAGGCGAACTGCTTTTTGGCGGCTGCAATTCCAACCAGTTCCGGAGTATCGTTAACGACTCTGAATACACTGGATTGAATAGCAAATCCGATACCTGAAGGCCGCATAAAAATCACCAGCGACTTACCCGGTTTAGGTGAGGTAACAATGCTCTCCTGAGAGACGACGCGCATATTCTTGACGCTACCCGAGCACCCTACGAGGCTCGTCGTTATTAGCAACAAGAGTGCAATTGAAAAGTAGTTTGTCGGTCTTTTCATACCAGATATTCTCCATACATCATATTTATTAGTCCGTAAAAATCGTGAACAACCTGCCGCTCCAGGCGCCACACCGCCTATTATGTAGAATTCTCGTTATCAATGATACAGACAGATCGGATTTAGCCATTATTGCAGTAATGAAGCGACCAAAGGACTCTTGACATCTCCTTTGATTTTCTGTCCTTGAATGAAAGAAATATCGACTGATTTTAAGGTACTAGATGCCTATCAGTGGCTGAACCATTCGACTCAAGAGACCCGTAAAACGCAATTTATCATCGGTAGCGATCAGGCAGATACAGGGTCTATTTCCGACAGCAACCGGCTGATGGTTACATGAAGCATCAAGATCTGCCAGATCGCCTGCCTTGAAGTGTCCAATCTCATCCTCATAGGCACCCTCAATCACCAATGTGAGCTCACCGCCCAAATGGGTGTGGTGGGGAATTCTTATACCGGGTGAAATGGACAATAAACGCACGCTGCCATTGCCACTTTCGATACCTGCCAGTTGATATTGACGGACGCCTGGCATCAGGCTTTGCCAAGGTAGCTCATCCAATCCATGTGGCACATATGCCGAGAGTATAGATGCCATTTCTCCCGACACCGATGGTGACTTGAATGGCGTTACGGGATCTAGGGTATCGGCTTCAATAGCTGACAAGACATTGCTCAGTCCTTCCTGGGACATTGGCGCGGGCTCCAACTCACTCAAGAGTTCACCGCCCAGGTCACTCGCCAATGACATACGTTCACGGCAATGTGAACAGAGCTCCATATGGGCTGTCAGCACCAGTGAAAAGCCTTCACTCACGGTACCGGCGGCATAGGCCATTATGGTCGCATCATCGGCGTGATGGTTGATCTTCATATCTGCTCTCCCATGCCAAGTTTCAGCTTACCGAAGGCAAGCCGCAGACGGGATTTTACGGTGCCAACTGGGATAGACAACCGGCAACTCACCTCGCTATGTGACAAGCCTTCGAAAAAAGCCAGCTGTACGACGTCCATCTGCTCTTCGGGTAGTTCACCGATGAGTTTTCTCAACCTGTCGGTGTCCGGACAATCTTCCAATTGTTCGTTGTGTTGAAGATTCTCAACATTCGAGGAAGTGTCTCCATTCAACGCAACCTCGTAGAACTTGTGTTTCCGCATCCTGTCAATTTGCAGGTTGCGAGCCACACTGAAAACCCAGGTCGAGACAGCAGCTTTTTGCGGATCGTAATGGTTTGCCTTGCGCCAGATCTGCACCATGGTTTCCTGCGCAAGATCATCCGCACTGGCATCATCGGCACCTTGTCTGAGCATGTAACCTTTGATCTTTGGTGCAAAATAGCCATACAACTGCTCGAAGGCATGCCGGTCACGACGTTCGGCCACTGATCTCAACCAGTTTCGGGTATCGCTGACAGGTATCGCTGCCATGTTTTCAGATTTATTGAATAGTTTGGTCACAGCCAACATGATCGCTCGGTACCCTCACAGGTTTATAAATGAACTCAATCACACGGCTTTATGGATATTCGGTAATATCATACTAGCCTAGCGCTTTTACTCAGGGACTATTCCCCAGTAACCCTGGGGAAGTCCCCATATCGACACGATCAATACCTTAGAATTGAGGCAGGAACACACTGTTTACGACCCAGACCAAACCGTTGGCTGTCCGATATCCCTGGCATTCGACTTCAGACTGGTTAACCATCGGCCCTGTTCTGTCACGACTCGCAAACAGTGTCTGACCGGCCAGCGTGTCGTATTTTCTGATGTAGCGAACGCGTCTTGGATCGACTTTGTTTGGCACAACGTGATAGGCCAGTACCGTGGTAAGGATGTCTTCATCACTGGCGATCAGGGTCAGCAGATCACCTGGTATGGCTGCGAACGCCTCATTGGTGGGTGCAAATACGGTGATATCCTCACTGCTGTCAAGAAGATCAGCCACGTCCATAGGCAGTACTGACGCCAGTGTGGTCAAACCCAGAGATACTGCGCCCTCAGTGATTGTAGCTGGCCTGACATCAATGATATCGGTCTTCGCGCATTTGAAATAGCCGCTACGCCAGCCAGCATTGGCTGAGGTGGTGGCTAACAGGAACATCAGCATGATCAGTAGGCTGACGATGGATAGAGGAACCTGTTTTGTGGAGGTTCCTGACAGAGTATGTGCTTGTGCGTTTGTGGATTTCATGTTGATCCTCAAAATGGTTGTTGACTGAAGAAGTGCAGGAGGGGTCATCATCCTGAACCTGACGAATCGTGCTTGAGAAATCACTGCACATACAGGTCTCCCTTTGAGTTACAGCACGAGTTCGATTGCTTCTACGAACCGCTTTGAGGAATGGATCACTGGAACGTACATGATAATACCAAACAGATACTATGGATTCTCCATCGTTTGTAGATTAATTACCGGTAGTGCTGTGGAAACGGTCAGAATCACTCATGCTTCGCGATCAATCGCAACTCATCCCAATGAGACAGATTATAGTTGGAGGCAAAAAAAGGCAGTTTTTAGATGGTATTTTCAGTACCAGTTATTATTTGCTTCTTGTCATTCCGCATGTTATTCGTTTGTTTCTGACATAAACTGATTAGAGGCTCCTGAATTTCAGGTTAATACCAGACCTTCACCACTGATATGAGTTCGACCATTGCTGCTGACATGTGACCACATCACATTATCTCCAGTTAACTTGATGTGATGACGTTACCTCCCTTGGCTTTTGAGATATAGCTGGCTTTATCGGCTCTATCCAATGCTGTATCAACTGTCCGTGTTTCACTGTCCAGCATAGTGAGACCAATACTGGCTGTTACTTGATATCGGTTCGACTCTACTACCAAGGCGTATTCCTCTATCTCTTTGCGAATTGTTTCCGCGATATGCAACGCCTGATCAACTGGGCAGTACCATAGTAATACTACAAATTCGTCTCCACCCCATCTGGCAGCACAATCTCGTTGCCTGATATGTTTTTTTATTAACGCTGACAGTTGCTGCAGCATCCTGTCTCCACCGATATGGCCGACTGTGTCGTTGACAGATTTAAATTTATCCAAGTCAATAAATAGCAAGGCATGCTGTTGTTCAGCCTTTGGCGAAATAACTGTATGAAGCGCGGATTTAAGCTGTTGTCGTAGATATTCTCTATTCGCCAACCCGGTTAAACTGTCATGACTGGATTTATAGTGAAATATCTCTTTTTCACTCATTTCATTACCGATCGCAGCCAGAATTAGACTAGTGAAAGATAGTATCCCGATAAATGCAACATGCAGGTAGAGATGACCAATATGATGCGTGCTGAAGTGCTCCAGGGAAAACAGATAACCGCCAACGATAAAAATAATCGCAACCGTCAGATTAACCATTGCTGCACTGTTGATACCTCCAAGCAGAGCAATTACTGCAACCACAGGCAGTGAAAAAAACAGTAATACCATGGAGAAGGGTTCATCGGGGTAAACCGCACTGTTCACGCTGATGGCGATCACTACAATAAATAGTACAATTCTTATTGTTTTATAGATATCGAACAGCTCTACCCTGTATGATCGTTTGCCTTTGTTGGTTGCAAGGGCAATCAAAGTACCGCCAAAAGTGATTATTCCAATACTATTACCAAGCCACCAATAGAGCCAGGTAACGTAGGGTTCCGACTGAATTTCGAGATACTGGTGAAAGGCATAGGTCCCTATCGATGCACTGAAAACCGGTCCAAGAAATACACAGAAGAAAACAAAAGCCAGTAACCCCTCGAGACGATCAATTGTCTCTTCTGTATATCGACGAAAGAGATGAATGGCGACAAGGGCCTCACATACACTTCCAATTGCAGCGTATAACGCCACCTCCATTGGCATGTCATTGTGAAATGCCAACAACATCATGCCCAGGATCACGCCAGGCCAAATGTTTATTCGACTCAGGTAGAGAATGGCAATCGCAATACCGGATGCAGGCCAGATGAGTGTAAGTCCGGATTGACTGGATTGAATCATCAATCCAAATTGACCGAATGCAAAAAAAACAATTCCCAGGGAAAGCGCGCCAAGAAATACATTCTTATTGAAAAATATATTGGCAACTGAAGT
>JAHRHW010000277.1 GCA_019100305.1 Candidatus Thiodiazotropha taylori
GCATCTGCCTCCAAGGCTCATTAACAGCACCACCACCAATCGAGAAAACCTTTTTAGGCTTGGGTGCTCCAAGCTCCTGTAATCGGTCATATCCCTGTTGTTCGATCTTAGCGATGCCTTCGAGGATTGCTTGGAAAAATATGCTGCTATTTTCAGGCCTTGGGCTTAATCTGGGCACCAGGTCTGGATCGTTAATCGGAAATCGCTCTCCGGCTGATATCAGAGGGTAGTAGTCAAGGCCGGTCGGTTGATTGACCTGCATTGCATCGGTTAATCCAGGGAGTTCACTGGGTTTGAAGTAGTGACGCAACACGGCACCACCACTGTTCGATGCACCTCCCACCAGCCAGCGATCCCCAAGGCGATGGCTGTAAATACCGTATCGTGAGTCGAAAACCGGTTTATCTGAAAGTATCTTCAATACTAGGGTGCTGCCAAGAGATGTTACCGCATCACCGATCTCATTGGCTCCGGATGCAAGACAGGCTGCATTGCTGTCCGTTGTGCCAGCCACTACAGTGAATCCACTTTTCAACCCGGTCGCCTGGGCCGCTTGCTTGCTCAATTGCCCAACCGGTGTACCACAAGGGTGTACCTGGGGTAGGCAGTTGGTATCGAAACTAAGATTGTAGATCCACTCCGGCCATTGGCGCGTGATCGGATCGTAGCCAAGCTTCAGTGCGTTGTTCTCATCACTGATCCGGTAGTTGCCAGTCAGTCGTCCCACAATCCAGTCAGCTTGATGTAAGGCGTAGCAGTTGTCAGTTTTCAGGTTACGGCTGAGGTACATCAGCTTCGCCAGACTGGAGCTGGCGCTCAATACCGGGCTACCTTCCGGGGCGACTTTTTTCAACTGTTCCAGACTGTCACGGCTGCGACTGTCGTTGTACATCAGGGCGGGGGTCATCGGTGTGCCCTGGTGATCGGTCAACAGCAGGGTTGAGGAGGTGCCATCCACGGCAATCGCATCCACCGGTTTGTTACCGATTTTTGCAGTGGTTTCCTGTAACAGTTCGGTGACCGCTTGCCACCAGTCCTGAGGGTTTTGCTGCTGCTCGCCTTTTGCAGGTGAAACAGAATCCGGCAATGGTCGGGTCAGGGTGGAGACCACTTCGGCATGCTCATCGATTGCGATCACGCGACAACCCGAGGTGCCCAGATCGATGCCTATGCAGAGTCCCATCATCCTGTCCCGGTGTTGCTGGGTACAATCAGGGCAGGGTGACCGGTACCGGTGGCTGCCAATCTTCCGCTCTGTGGTCTGCAACCACCGTGGTGTAGATGCCACCACGAACGTTGAATTCGGCAGTCAGTCGCATGTAACGGGGTTGAGTGGCGGCTACCAGATCCGCCAGGATCTCATTGGTTACTGCCTCGTGGAAAGCTCCCTGATCGCGGAATGACCAGATGTACATCTTCAGGGCTTTGAGTTCGACGCAAAGCTTCTCAGGTACATACTCCAGAGTCATTTCAGCAAAATCGGGCTGGCCGGTTTTCGGGCAGAGGCAGGTGAATTCGGGGATGTTGATGCGGATCGTGTAATCCCTTTCCGGTTGAGGATTTTCGAAGGTTTCCAGATCTTTGCTTGGTTGGCTGGGCATGGTTTCACAGTCTCGTCAGTAAAATGGCGATGAATTATACGTTAGCCTGTGCCCAGTCTGAAGTATTTCCTTTATAAGCTTGAAAAAACAGTAAGTTACAAAAAAGAGTTCAGGTACAAATTTTTGCTTTTGTCCCCTGTATCATTGCCCCTCTTTGGTGTATCTTAGCGGCCCATGCGTCTGGAGAAAATCAAGCTCGCCGGGTTTAAATCATTCGTCGATCCAACCACTGTACCGATTCCGAGTAATCTGGTCGGTATCGTTGGGCCGAATGGTTGCGGCAAATCCAATGTTATCGATGCGGTCCGCTGGGTGATGGGTGAAAGCTCAGCCAAAATGCTGCGTGGCGAATCGATGGCGGATGTTATATTCAATGGCTCGACAGCCCGTAAACCTGTCGGCGCGGCTACCATCGAACTGCTTTTCGATAATGCGGAAGGGCGGGCCGGTGGTCAGTATGCCCAGTACAACCAAATATCAGTCAAACGTCAGGTCTCCCGCGACGGTCAATCCCTTTACTATTTAAACGGGGTGCGTTGCCGTCGTCGTGATATCACCGATCTCTTCTTAGGCACTGGCCTGGGGCCACGCAGCTACTCGATCATCGAACAGGGCATGATCTCCCGTCTGATCGAAGCGCGTCCGGAAGATCTGCGGACCTTCCTCGAAGAGGCGGCGGGTATCTCCAAATATAAGGAGCGTCGTCGCGAAACCGAGAACCGCATCCGTCATACCCGGGAGAACCTGGAGCGCCTTACCGATCTTAGGGATGAGGTGGCGAAACAGCTGCAACATCTGCAACGGCAGGCGGCAACAGCGGAAAAGTATCAAACCCTGAAGCAGGAAGAGCGCCAGACCAAGGCGGAACTGCTGGCGCTGCGCTGGCGCACCCTGGACCAGGATCTGCAACAAAGGGAGCGCAATATCGCTGAGCTGCAGAACCATCTGGAAGCAGCCCTGGCAGAGCAGCGCAAGCTGGAGTCGGTGATCGAAGAGGATCGGGAGAAACACACCGAAGCCAACGATCTGTTCAATGAGGTACAGGGGCGGTTTTACAGTCTAGGCGCGGAGATCAGCGGTCTTGAGCAGGCGATCCAGTTTGCCCGGGATACCCAGAAACAGCAGCAGCAGGATCTGGAACAGGTCGAACAGGCCTTTCAGGAGTCTGAGGCCCATCGGGCACAGGATGAGTCACGCCTGAATGAACTGAATCACAACTTGCAGACCGAAGAGCCCCAGTTGATGGAGGCGAGGGAGGATGAGCATAAGCTCTCCGAAGCCCTTAATCAGGCCGAGCAGGCGATGCAGAGCTGGCAGGCGGAGTGGGATCAGTTCAATCAACAGGCCGCCGAACCGGCCCAGACCGCACAGGTTGAGCGTACCCGTATCAACCATCTTGAGCAGCAGGGCAGCAATCTGGAGCGCCGTCTGCAGCGATTTGATGAAGAGCTTTCACGCCTGGATGACAGCCGTCTGCTGGGTGAGATCAGTGAACTGGAATCGGAGGAGTCGGGCCAGAAAGAGTCAGTGGATATCCTGCACATTCAGTTGAGTGAGATGGTCGATCAGATCAATCAGCAGCGGGAGCTCAACAATCAGCAGGCGAATCAACTCGATCAGGCTCGGGCGGAACTGCAGTCGAATAAAGGCCGTCAGGCCTCCTTGGAGGCGCTGCAACAGGCCGCCCTGGGGGAGGCTGAAAGCGATATCGCCGAGTGGCTGGAGCGAACCCAGTTGCAGTCCGCCCAGCGGCTGGCGCAACAGATCAAAGTTACCCCACGCTGGCAACAGGCGGTTGAGGTGGTACTCGGTTTTCATCTGCAGGCGGTCTGCATCGATAATCTCGATCAACTGAATGATGCATTGCCCCAGTTGCAGAAAGGCACCCTGACCCTGTGGGAAGGCAGTGCGGCCAGCACAGCGGAACCCCATGCGGATGATCTCTCCACCCAGATCGAGGCTCCCTGGAGCCTGCAGAGTCTGCTGGCTGGCGTGCGTATGGTGGACGACCTGCCCACCGCGCTGCATCGTCGTCACAGTCTCAACCCTGGCGAGTCACTGATCACCCCTGAGGGGATCTGGCTGGGTCGCAACTGGTTGAGAATCACCCGCGAGTCGGATGAGCGGGCCGGTGTGCTGGGTCGTGAGGAGGAGCTGCGCATCCTGAAACAGACCCTGGAAGAGCAACAGCTGCAGGTAGACGAATTGACCGAACAGCTGGAGCAGGGGCGTGAGCGGCTGAAACATCTGGAGCAGGAGCGGGAGCAGTCCCAAGCCAGTTACAACCAACTCAACCGAGCCCTCTCAGAGGTGCGTTCCAATCTGAGTAGCAAGCGGACCCGTGCCGACCATCTGCATCAGCGTCGGGAGCAGTTGCAGCAGGAGCAGCAGGAGATCGCCGAGCAGATCGAAAATGACCATCTGCTGATGGAAGAGACCCGACAGCGTCTCCATCTGGCGCTGGAAGCGATCGAGACCCTGGGCTCCCGACGGGAGTCCCTGGTACAGCGTCGTGATGACCTGAGAACCCAGGTCAGCGAGGCGAGAGAGAAGCTCAACCAGCAGCGAACGGCCACCCACCAGCGGGAGCTGCAGGTTGAATCGATGCGCACCGTGCACACTTCGCTGACCCAGAATCTGCAAAGAGCCCGCAGTCAGCTGGAGCAGTTGACCCAACGCCGCGATGAGTTGAAGCAGAGCCTGGAAAATGCTGATGCGCCGATGCAGCAGCAGCTGCAGGATCTGAATGTCAAACTGGAAGCCCGCAGCAGTGTCGAGCAGGAGCTGAATCAGGTCCGCCAGGGACTGGAGGATGTGGATGGCCAGCTGCGCGAGAAGGAGCAGCAACGGCATCAGGCCGAGCAGCGGGTACAGCAGCGTCGGGACAAGTTGAACCAGGCCCAACTGCAGAACCAGGAAGTCTCAGTCCGACGCAACACCCTGCAGGAGCAGCTGGACGAAAGCGGACTGGTTGCAGAAGAGCTGTTCAAGACCATGCCGGAAGAGGCCAGTGAATCGGTATGGCAACAGAAGGTGGAGACACTGGCGAATCGGATCCAGCGACTCGGGCCGATCAATCTGGCGGCCATCGATGAGTTTCAGGAACAATCCGAACGTCTCAAATACCTTGAAGAGCAGCATGCGGATATCACCAGCTCCCTTGAGACATTGGAAAATGCCATCCGCAAGATCGATCGGGAGACCCGAACCCGTTTCAAAGAGACCTTCGATAAGGTCAATTCCGGTATCAAGGATCTGTTTCCCCGGCTGTTCGGTGGCGGTCACGCCTATCTAGAGCTGACCGGTGAAGATCTCCTGGATACCGGGGTCACCGTGATGGCGCGCCCGCCGGGCAAACGCAACGCCAGCATCCACCTGCTCTCCGGTGGGGAAAAGGCGCTCACGGCAGTAGCCCTGGTATTCGCCATATTCCAGCTCAATCCGGCGCCTTTCTGTATGCTCGATGAGGTGGATGCGCCGTTGGACGATGCCAATGTGGGTCGCTTTTGCGAGTTGGTGAAATCGATGTCCGATCAGGTACAATTCATCTTTATTACCCATAATAAGATCACCATGGAAATCGCGAACCAACTCTCTGGTGTCACCATGCATGAACCGGGTGTCTCACGTTTGGTAACTGTCGATGTGGAGGAGGCGGCTCAACTGGCCGCACTGTAACCTCATGGATGCCACAACCCTGCGTATCGTTCTGTTACTGCTTGGTCTGGTATTTCTGGCCGCCATCTACTTCTATGAGACCAACCGCCGCAAACGGGAGATGTCCCAGGCGCGACGTCGGGTTGTACCGGAGTTCAAAGAGCCTGAAATCACACCGCCAGCGGAGGATGAACCTGTTGTCGGTGACGAGGTGACGATGGAGCACTCGGAGAATCTCCACCACCAGGAGGAGGACACCTGGGCCCAGTGGGAGGAAGAGGATACGGAGCAGCTCAACGAAGAGTTTCCCGACTCGGAACCCATGCGAGCCGATGATGAGATTACCTCGGATCTTGAGATGCGCACCGACGACAGCTTCGAGACCCCGGAGCAGCAGGAGTTGTTCGGATTCAGTGCTCAGGAAGAGTCGCCGGTGGACTTGCCGAAGCTGATCATCCAGATTAATCTGAAGGCCAAGAATGCTCCTTTCAACGGCCTCGATATCCAGAAAGCGATGAGTGAGACAGGATTGGTGATGGGCAGCCTGTCGATCTATCACCGGCTCAGTAGCGACAGTCGGCAGGCCCCCCAATTCAATCTGGCGAGTATGGTCGAGCCGGGTACCTTTCCCAGCGAGGATGTGGAACAGTTCACCACCCCTGGGCTGACCCTGTTCACCCAACTACCGGTGCCGGGGGACAGTATGGCGGTCTTCTCCGATCTGCTGTTTACCGCCGAACGCCTGGCGGCTCTTCTCGACGGTGAGCTGCAGGATGATACCCACAGCGCCCTGACCAAGCAGACCATCGAACACCTGCGCGGTCAGATCATAGAGCATCGCCGACAGGTGCAACTGGCCAGGAGTAAAGGTTGAATCCCAGCCAGGAGATCCTCTCCCGGGTCGA
>JAHRHW010000278.1 GCA_019100305.1 Candidatus Thiodiazotropha taylori
TCGACTTGTGGAGTCTGTTGCCATTGGATCCTATCCTCTGAACGATTCATGCTTCTGATGACCCGAGTTGCACTGATCTGTTTATCCAACCGCCACTCACAGACGCAACCGACCTGCCAACTGCAGGAGCCTACTACCTCAACTGGAGTCCCATTCGGCTCTGGTTGGCTTGGGCATGCCGACAACTGAGAATATCCGATAAGAAGTGGCTGCTCCTGTGCACCCTATGACGACAGACAAGCGTGATTTCGACAACTACCTGGTACTTTTCCTCAATGGTCATGAAATAAGCAAAACTGCAGCAGAGTCGGATGTTACCGATTTCTGACAGAGCCGGAAAAGACCCAAGTGGCATATTTTCATCCAGAATCCGGATGGTTAAACACTATTGAAGCACTCCAGCTGGAAGCTAACGTAGTCAGCAAAGAACCCTGCCCACCCTGAGTCGGTTTAATAACCACACGAAAACCGTGTGACTTTAGTGCCATACAAGCTATCCTTAAAAACCATGGAGTCTTAAATATCTCTAACCGTTTCAGATGATGATGACGTTGATCTCGGCCGGTTCTCAACACATCTTAAGGACAGTTAAAACAATGAAGCCTTTAACCTATATGCTACTACCTCTGCTGTTTAGTGTGACCCTGATAGCACAGGCGCAGGGCCTGAAGTATGTGCCACTGCAGGAAAACGGCACAACCACCGCCTATGTATCAGTACCCGAGAGCTTCAATTGCAATGTCAACATACCCGATACACCAACAGCGCTCTGTGCCGCTGGCGGCTATATCTATCATCTGCATGGCGCCTTCATCTCGAACCCTGTTGATCCAGAGCAGTATTTCAATAATCTGTTACAACAGGTCAGTGCTGAAAACCCCAATGCCAATATCGAGAATCGTTACAGAATATCGAGCATATCCCAATATGTTACACAGCGGGATGCAAACCTGCTGTTCCGCTACGGACAGCAGGTTGTGACCTATGGTTTCGATGTGGTGGACAAGCAAGACAACCAGAAGAGTTCTGCAGCAGTGACGGTCAGTTCACTACCCAACAACGGGGCTCCTGTAACAATCGTGCAGCTGTATGGAGTTACAGTGCCTCTGTCTGAGTCCCATGACTATTCACAGATTCAGAATGAACTGGTACGGTTTGCTCAATCCTATCAGTACGACCAGAACTGGCTGCAGGCAGCAAATGCCCAACATCTTCAGTTCCAGAGCAATCTAAGTGCAAAAAATCGCGCCTTCCAGCAGAACCAGCAACAGATACACCAATCGAATATGGATGCACTGGATAGAAGTCATAACAGTTACATGGAACGCAGCGCGGCTTCGGATCGCTCTCAGAGCGCCTACATTGATTCCATCCATGAAAGACAGCAACTGGTTGATCCCACCACGGGCACAAGATATGAAGCTGACGGATACTACGACTACAACTATGTCAATCCGAACGACTCAAGCATCTACTATCGGACCAATGATCCAACGGTCAATCCCAATATAAACAACAACCAGGGTGAAGATTACCAACTGCTGCAGGAAAACAATGCAGGCTGGTAGTTAGTACTCACCCGGCACCTTAATCGCCGGGTTGATTGCGACTTCACTGTCTGGGGAAAATTTGCGCACCTGTTAAATCAGTGGTCATGACGATGCATCACATTATTACTAACCTGACCATCCATATTAAAACAGATGGTAGCTCAGTAAGCGCCAAGGCGCTTCATAGTGTTTAATCAATGCGTATTAGGTGGGGCCATGCCCCACCAGTCAGGGTTTGAGCAAGCACCATTCAGGTCTTTTATTAACCCGGAGACCATCCACAACCATGATCAGACCCTCCGTGTAACTTGTAGCCCCTGGAACCTTTTCACACTACCTATCTCCATCCTCCAACTGATTAACCAGTAACGCCTGAACCAGTGCAGAGATTGGCGCCTCTTTCCCCAGTCTGCCGCATCGCTCCACCACCACACCGGTGATGGCGTCCAGCTCCAATGGCCGCCCCTTCTCACGATCCACCAGCATGGAGGTCTTGATGGCATCGAACTGACAGATCAGCTGATACATTTCATCGATATCAGATCGCTGCAGATCGACACCGTCGGCCTCGGCCGCAAGCGCCACCTCCTCCATCAACTGATAAACTGTGCGGGTCAGTACCGGATCGGTAGTCAGAGTGTGGGTATCCAGGCCTGTCAAGGCACTCAGCGGATTGACCCCGTTGTTGATCAGCAGCTTTCGCCAAAGTGCCTTTTGAATTGTTTCACTCAATGTGGTTGGTATGCCAGCCCGATTAAAACAGTCCGCCACACTTTTCAGGTCTCGCTGTGTCCCGGGGTGGTCGATGGCGCACTTCCAGGCACCCATTACGACTTGCGCCACACCGGTGGCCTCAATTATGCCGGGGCGGATGATATGTCCGCCTATGCGTACTGCGAGTCCACCAATCGTGCGCTGATTGCCAATATGGGCAGCAATGGTAATCTCATTATCGACCCCATTCTGCAGTGATAACACTGGCGTGGTGACACCGCTCAACCAGCTTTTGAGACCCTGCATAACTGACTCTGTTGCACCTGCCTTGACCGTCAGTATCAACAGGTCGAATTCTTCTGCATGGTAACGATCAAGCAGACCCTGCTGATCTACGGCATCGACCTTCGCCTCAAAATGGAATTCCGGATGGTGTACCGATAGACCACTGTTTTGAAGTGCTCTCAGATGCTCCCCGCGTGCAAGGTAGAGAACCTGGTGACCGGCAGATTGCAGACGGGCCCCATAGTAACCACCAACACCACCTGCACCGAGGATCAAAAACCGCATGGTCTCGACTTACTAAGACTTGGTGTCATGCTTGGCAACGGATATCCCTCCGATCGCCCAGTGGGTTTTCGGAACTTCCTGTATCACGACACGTACCTGCTCCGGTTTAACATTGAGCGTATCGACCACGACCTGTGTGACACCCTGATAAAATGCCTCCTTCTGCTCCTGGGAGCGCCCTTCCATGATGGTTGCCTGAATCAGTGGCATGAATCGACCTCTCTGTTTGTTGAATGAGTTGCCCAGTCTCACGCATCATCTGCACAATGAAAGAGTGGGCGCGGATAAAACACTCTGTCAGATCCACACAACTGACACACGGGAGCTCACTCGAGTACCCCATACTATAAGAGCCAGTTAGACGTTACAGACCTAATCGCTGCAAACCCGCCCTGGCGCAGATTTCATCCTGCTCTTCGGATCCACCGGAAACACCGATGGCACCGATCACCTGATCATTGCTGACAATCGGCAGACCACCGCCGAAAATCACCAGGCGATCCCGGTGCACGATACCTTCACGCAGCTGTGGTATTTCTCGGATTTCATCCATCCATTTACGGGTCGGAAAGCCAAAGCCCGCAGCCGTATAGGCCTTATCAATGGAGATGCCAATGGAGTGTAGAAATGCACCATTCATACGCTGAAAGGCGAGTAGATTGCCGCCCTTGTCGACAACCGCGGCATTGATCTTTATCCCCATCTCCTCAGCCCGTTGTAATGCAGCGGCCACCGCATCGGCAGCCGCACGCCAGTGGATCTGTGGTTCGTTAACCGCCAGTTCCATCAGGTCAGAACCGTTAGAAAGCGATCGTTGAGGGTGCGCTCATAGTAGAAAATACCTTTGCCCACGTGGTCGAAGTCCCAGCTTCGAACCGGATGGTCGGGGTAGGCAGTATAGCCGCCGGCATAGACCTCGTTTCGGTTACCGGAAGGATCGAAGAAGTAGATGGTCTGTCCACGGGTGATGCCGTGACGGGTCGGACCGATATCCAGTGAAACGTCATTGATGGAGATGATATCAGCCGCCGCACCCACTTCATTCCAATCCTGCAAAAGGAAGGCCACATGGTGCAGCTTGCCTGGCTCCTCATGCTCAACAAAAGCGATATCATGGGCCTTGTTGCTTGCAGTAAGCCAGATGGCAAGGGAACCATCTCCTTCAGGCAAATCGACCTTCTCAGGCTGATAGAAGTCGAGCACCTCGCAGAAAAACTCCCGTGCCTTACCGATATTGGGTCCATAACAGAGCAGATGATCGAAACGGCTGGCACCCATACCTTCAGGGCGACGCTGATAGATATCCGGATTATTGATGCCCGGGTGGTCCTCTGCCATATCGATCTGGTGATAGAGTTCGATACGGTGACCGGTTGGCAGGGTGAAACCGATACGCGGACCGACTCCCGGTTGCTCACCGGCAGGAACATGATCCACCTCCAGTCCCCAGGCAACGATCCTGGGTTCAATCTCCCGCAGATAATCGTCACTGTCGACTTTGAATGCCACGTAGTCAAGGCCGGCGCTCTCCGCCTGACGTAATACGACGCTATGGTGATCAAACTCATCCCAGCCTTTCAGATAGACTCGCCCGTCAGCCTCGGTAGTGACGATGTTGAGCCCAAGAATATTCTGGTAGTGGTTGATGGCTTCACCCATATTCAGTACACGAATCTGAATCAGTCCGGGACGTAGTACGCCTTTGAATGCCATATTGAAATCCTCTCTGTCTGTGTGTAAATCGTATTGTTATTGGACCTTTTAGCAGGCCCTCAGCCGACGGCGGCAACACTCACATCATCTTCAGTCTGGATCAGATGCTCCGAGCTCAAGGCTCTTTCCATTTTTCCCACCACGCTGATCGATAGATCACTGGTCGGCGTGCAGCGACAAGCCAGCACGACCCGCTTTGATACATCCGCTTCGCTGATCACGCTGCGGCTCATCTTTGCCTTACTGAACGTTCCCGAAGTGACCTGAACCCTGCAGACACCACATCCACCACCCCGGCAACCGACGGGGATACCCCGCTTGCCAAGCTGCTCCATCCCCTGTAACAGGGTCTGCTGCTCGGAGCAGGGATAGATTTCGCTACTGTTTTCGATTGTCACCCGGTATCGCATCTGATCCCCTTGTGTTGAACGGTTGATACTAAGTCGACGTTTTCCGGACCTGCACACTCAGCTGAGAAGCGCAGCCCGTGAAGTGCTTAGAGCAGAATGTGTGCCATCAAGGCAGCGAGGCGTGCACAACGGCTACCAGCTTGAGAGGTCGGCCCAGGGGTAGAGCCAGGCAAAAACGGGGAACTCTATCTTTTATTTACTATATGATCACTTTTTTAAGGGTTAACCCTAATATTTTGTCGTTATAACAATTAAAATCGATATTTATATTTTCAATCGTTATTTTTTACTGCTATTTTTAAATGGCACTGTCACAAAGCAGACAAAACTTATTATATGATCACTTTCTGATGATATCGTGATTTTCTCATCTCACCATATCGTCAGCATCCATTTGATACCGGCCTGAGACGACCCTATGACCATTCAGATCGACCTGAGCTCTCAATTCAACCTCCCCTCGGAACTCAACCTCTCCCTGGAGGAGGGCCGGATATACCTAAGCGACGAGCGCATGATCATGCTGCATATCGGCGCCATGGGCTCTCTGCGCAAGGAGCTGATCGAGACCCTGGGTATCGAACGGGCCCGGGGACTGTTGACCAGAATGGGTTATGCCTCCGGGGTGCGGGACGCCAAGCTGGCCCGTAAGCTGATGCCCAATGCATCGGATGAAGAGCTGATGCTGATGGGACCCAAACTCCATATGGTGGAAGGCATCGTCAAGGTCTCGCCAATCAAGATCGATGTCGACATCGCCAATGGACGATATTTCGGCGATTTGATCTGGGAGCACTCCTACGAAGCAGACGTCCACATCGATCAATTCGGTGTGCACACTGAGTCAGTCTGCTGGACCCAAATCGGCTATGCCACCGGTTATACCAGTGAAATCGTCGGTCGCTTTATCCTATACAAGGAACCGGAATGCCGCGGTATGGGTGACCGTCACTGCCGAAACGTGGGCAAGCCGGTCGAGGACTGGGAAGGCGATGTGGAAGAGGACCTCAAATATTTCAATCCCGACCATATCGCGGATCAGCTACTCAAACTGCAAGAGGAAGTGGCCCATCTTCGCTACTCTCTCGACGAAGAGACCGCACCTGGCGATATGGTGGGTAGCGCTCCACCCTTTCTGAAAACCTGTGAAATGCTGAAAAAGGCAGGTGAGAGCAATGTAACCGTATTACTGCTTGG
>JAHRHW010000029.1 GCA_019100305.1 Candidatus Thiodiazotropha taylori
TATCCATGGTGACTACGCGCCTAAAGGACTCTTCGATCTCACCTACGGCAGAGTGGATCATGAGACCCGACTACAGCTGCCAGCGCTCTCATACTTCGAATCCTATTATCAGTAGCTTATTGCTGTTGAAAGGTACATTTTCTTTCAGCCAATATATTTCAATGTTCAATTATTATTCTCTGGTTGACTGTTCCACCTGCGCCGCCTGACTTAAACCATATTCCATGACGATCACGTGTCTATAACAAAAAATTGAGACTTTGTTCATTTTTATAAAGCAATCCCTACTATAAGATTGGCACCGTTTGTATTAGCAATACATGGTTAAAAAATAAACAATTATATAAAAAATTACTGACAGTGGCCCCACCCCCTCCGGTTAGTGAACTAAAGAGACACAAATCCGCATCCGTCCAAAGTCAGCTGTCGTCATAATTGCAAGGAGAGAGTTATGAAACTTATCAAGACTATTGCATTGATCACCTCTTTTTTATCTGTTCCGTTATCCACAGACATCCTGGCTGATGGCAACCGCTACTTCAAAGACCGCCTTTACCATTCCGAGATCAGTGCCGCCGAAGCTTTCCAGGCGCTCAAGTCCCGAGGTAATTTTTTCGGTAGACACCGGGGTCGTGGCGGCAGCGCCCTTCTGGTTGATGTTCGCACCATGGAAGAGTTCGCGGCAGGCCACCCGAAACGCAGTTTCAATGTTCCCTATCCTCGTGTCTGCACCGGTTGTGATAGCCAGACAGAAGAGAACTTCTACTGGGAAGTCTATGAACTGGCCAATGGGGATACAGAGCGTCTGATCATGACACTCTGCAGAACCGGCTCACGCAGCGTCGGGGCAGGCAACGTACTGGCCAACCCTTCCGAGTACGGTATCGATGGCCCCGCCTTCAACAACGTAAGAAATATCTGGGAAGGTTTTGTCGGGCAGTATAAATATGCCTATGATGGCGGCACCATCCTTCTCGATACAGACGGCTCACCTGTCGCGCTTGATCTGAACAACAATGGTGAAATGGACAGTGACAGTGCGGATGTCTATGTGGAGAGAAACGACATGAATCCAGACAAGGATGGCTGGCGTAATTTCCAGCAACTGCCCTGGACCACCAAGGTCAATTATCGAAATGCCTACCAGAACGATCCGGATCAGTATGAGGCGCTTACTTTGACTCCTGTCGACTGATCTTAACTCACTTATTTCTGCGTCCTTTGACACCCCGCTATTTTTCTGGGTGTTTTTGTTGTAGTCCACTGATGAACGGGAATAAACACTAAGGATTTCAGTTTATCTGATTGGCCTAAAGCAGATAATTCAAACCGCGACTGGATGCCAATCACAAAAAATCACAAGCTATGCCACTGCTGTTCCGTTAACTCAAAATCAGCGAAGGAGATACATATAAGCCCCTCTCTCTTGATGGGAGAGGGGTTGGGGAGAGGGTGGCCATCAAGTATTTGATGCAACTGGAGTGAAAGCTGTGCATACCCATCAACCCATGTATTGGTGCTATTTCAGATTGATGAAGAATGATCTGATCGCACACTTTTCCATTGCCTGTTTTGTAATTCTTGCGGCTTTTATCTCGGTTCAGATTAAAAACCGTTGCAGTCTATTTGAAACTGAATTGCCGGGCATTGGGATATGGGCTCTGCCGGGTATGATTAAACTACTAGCTGTTCTAAATCGTGCAATAGACCATTGATCTCTTGATGACAATTTAGATATTCGTCATTCAAGCAAATGCTGTTTAGACAGATAAACTCAATCTTCGTCAGCAACTTGATGGGGAAACTGTTTAACAACAACCAATTTAAACAGCCCCCACGGGTTGACTGCTATGCCACCTCTTCCGCACCCTCCTTCATCACCCCGGCCAAAGCCGTATAGGTAACAACCCAGGCCTCTTTAACCTCATCGGTAAAGGCGTCACCCAAACCCTCCCCCAAGGTCCAAAGCAAGGCATCGGCCACTTTGTCGTAATCTACTGCCTGCACACCATACTCAGCATGCCGTTTACCCGACTCCCGGATAACCGGCAGCAGCGGCTCCAGATTGTCCAGACTACCGACAGCGGTACCGATCATGCTCATCAGCTTCTTGCCCTGAGCCTCCATATCACCCTTGAAGTAAGGTTTGACTTCCGGGTAAACCTCAAATAACCGACCATAAAAAAGCGCCGCTGCCTGATCGGCAATCGGTTCCACTTTGGACCAACTCGATTTCACATGAGTGATCTGTTCTGGTGTCATGACTCTCTCCTTTACCTTAGTAAATAAACCATATTTCTTTATACCGTTTGAGCCGGTCTCTCTTTGATCAGACGCTTGATCTCCGACAGACAGGAGCCGCAGTTGGTACCCGCCTTGAGTTTTTCACCGATCGCCTGGGTAGTCTGAAGCCCCTGATTCTCGATTGCGCTGACCAAGGTGTTCAAGCCCACCCCGAAACAGGCACAGACTGTCTTGCCCGCATCCTCCTGGGCATTCATTGGCGCGCCGGCGAGCAATCGTGATCGTTCCTGGCGGGAAAGATGCTTTTTAGCAAACAGTTGCACCAGCCAGTCCCGCTTCGGCAGATTGTGATCCGGGCCGATGAAAAGGCAGCTCTGCAGCTGGCCCTCATTGACACTGACACCCCGGTATTGACCACCGGCACTGTCCATCATCTCCGCCCATTGGCCGGTATCGCTGGCCGAGCTGAGCAGGTTGCGGGCCAACGCGGACCAATCCTCCGCGGTGGTCTCTCCGGCCAGTTCGAAGTGCCAAAGACCATCCCGTTTCGCCTTGGCCCAGTAAGTCGCATGCTCCAGCATGACTCGTTCACGGGTCAGCAGAAAACCGTACCAGGCGGGTTTGTAGGCTTCGATTGCCACCGGTGTGTGTTTGAACTCCGGTTGCCCCGAGATTGGATCGAGCGCCGGATTGACCAGGCAATCGACGCTTGCATTGCTGGCAAACTGATCGTTCCAGTGCATCGGCACAAAGATCTGCCCCAACTGTTGATGTTCACTCAGACGAGCGCGGACCACCACCTCCCCCCAACGACTGCTGACCCTGACCAGGCCACCCTCCACCACCTGGTTACTATCTGCATCCAGAGGATGGATTTCGGCAAAGGGCTCATTATCGTGACCGGACAAACGTGGGGATTTACCGGTCCGGGTCATGGTGTGCCACTGATCTCTGACCCGGCCAGTGTTGAGCACCAGGGGATAGCTATCTGAGGGAAAGTTACCCGGCGGTTGCGGGGTTACCGCAACAAACTGCGCCCGCCCCGACGGGGTATAGAACCGGCCATCGCTGAACAGCCTGGGCGTACCCAGGGTCTGCCCGTTCACCACCGGCCACTGGACCGGCTTCAACCGATCATAGGAATCTGCGTCGAGCCCGGCGAGGGCAGAAATATCGAAATCACGCCGACCACCATTTTCGAATCCGGAGAGCTCGGCATACTCGCTGAAGATCTGTTGTGCCCTGTGATAATCAAATCCTCGATAACCCATCCTTTGTGCCACCTGACTGAGAATCCACCAGTCTGGCTTGGCATCTCCAGCCGACACCAGAAACCCATGCTGACGACTGATGGTACGCTCCGAACTCGTTACGGTACCCGACTTCTCCCCCCAACCCTGGGCGGGCAGCAGCACATCCGCATAGCGGGCGGTATCGGTCTCGGCCATACAGTCCGAGACCACCAGAAACTCACACTTGTCGAGCGCCCTTGCGACCTGATTGGCATCCGGCATACTGACCGCCGGATTGGTGGCCATCACCCAGAGCGCCTTGATCTCTCCCGTCTCAACGGCCCGATAGAGATCCACCGCCTTGAGGCCTGGTCTCTCAGTCACTGAATCGCTTTGCCAGAAGCGCCCTACCAATGAGCGATGATCCCGGTTCTCGATATCCATGTGGCAGGCCAGCTGGTTACTCAATGCACCCACTTCCCGACCTCCCATGGCGTTGGGCTGTCCGGTAATGGAGAAGGGCCCCATACCCGGCCGACCGATCCGTCCGGTGTAGAGATGGCAGTTGATGATCCCATTGACCTTGTCGGTACCGCTGGTGGTCTGATTGATCCCCTGGGAGTAGAGGGTGACCACCCGCTGTTTGACCAGAAACCAGTGAAACAGGGTCAGCAGATCATCCACTCGCAGACCACAATGCTCAGCGGTTGCCTGGGCTGTGGGGGCATACCAGTGGGCGCGCTTCAAAGCCTCTTCCAGACCTTCGGTATGGGACGCGACAAAGTCGTGGTCTTTGGCATCGTGACGATCCAGAAAGCTGAGCAGGCCATTGAACAGCAGGCTGTCACTGCCCGGTTTGAGGGGCAGGTGCAGATCGGCAATCTCACAAGTGGCGGTCTCCCGGGGATCGATCACCACCACTTTCAGGGCTGGATTGTTCTCCTTCGCCTTGACGATACGTCGAAAGAGCACCGGATGGCACCAGGCGGTGTTGGAACCAGTCAGAACAATCAGTTCCGCCTGCTCGAAATCCTCATAGCAACCCGGCACCGTATCTGAACCAAAGGCCCGTTTGTGACCGGCCACGGATGAGGACATACAGAGCCGGGAGTTGGTGTCGATGTTGCCCGAACCGATGAAGCCCTTCATCAACTTGTTCGCCACATAGTAGTCTTCGGTCAGCAGCTGGCCGGAGACATAAAAGGCCACCGCATCCGGACCATGCTCGTCGATCACCTGACGAAAGCGGTTGGCAACCCGCTCGATCGCAACACCCCAATCCACTGGTTTGTCATCGACCATCGGTGACAGCAGACGGCCATCCAGGTCCAGAGTTTCGTTGAGCGCGGTACCCTTGGAGCAGAGGCGCCCCTGATTGGATGGGTGGTCGGGATCTCCCTGAATCCGCCAGCCCCCGTCTACGTCGGGTTCGACCAGCAGGCCGCAACCGACCCCGCAATAGGGACAGGTTGTGTTGATCGTCTCAGGCATGGGCGGGGATCCGTTTCATCGATAGCTGCTTAAAATCACTATTCTGTGGTTGCCGGCACATTCAGTACACCAGTCAATTCAAAGGGTAAATAGCACCGCTCAAGCCGCGGACTCCAGGGAGGCAACATCGAGATAGACCACGCCCTCTTCGATCCTCACTGCGAAACTGTGCACACAGCCCTGATCCGGACCCTGCACTTCACCACTCTGCAGATCGATCTTCCAGTTGTGCAACGGGCAGGTCACCGCATCGCCATGAACGATGCCTTGCGACAGCGGGCCTCCCCGATGGGGGCAGCGGTCCCGCAGGGCGAAGACCTCGTCACTACCGGTACGAAACAGGGCGATATCCAGGTCCCCTGCCTGCAGTTTGCGGGCACCCAGTCTGGGGATCTCTTCAAGCTTGGTTACAGGGATCCATTCGTTCATGATGCGGCCCTCATACGGTCGATGCTCAATGGTGTGAATTCATGGGTCTCAGCCCCCTCGGCACGCGCCTTCCAGGGATCGACCTGAGCGTACTGCTGACTCAGTTTGAAGCGCTCATAGAGGGCCTTTCTGCCCACCTTGTCTTCCACGACACGCTGCTTCACATAGTTCAGACTGACCCGTTCCACCCAGGGCGCGGTTCGCTCCAGATAGTGAGCCTCCTCCCGGTAGCACTGGATGAAGGCAGCGGTGTACTCCAGCACCTCCTGTTCACTCTCCACCTTGCAGAGCAGGTCGGTGACCCGCACCTTGATCCCCCCATTGCCGCCGATGTGCAGCTCATAACCGGAATCGACACAGACCACACCCAGATCCTTGATGGTCGCTTCGGCGCAGTTGCGGGGACAGCCGGAGACCGCCAGCTTGAACTTGTGGGGCATCCACGAGCCCCAGGTAAGCTCTTCCAGCTTCACGCCCAGTCCGGTGGAGTCCTGAGTGCCGAAGCGACACCAGTTTTTACCAACACAGGTTTTTACCGTACGCAGGGCCTTGCCATAGGCATGCCCGGAAACGAATCCGGCCTCGGAAAGATCCTTCCATACCGCCGGCAGTTGCTCCTTCTTCACACCAAACAGATCGATCCGCTGACCACCGGTGACCTTGATCTCAGGCACCTCGAATTTATCCGCCACATCGGCGATGGCGCGCAGATCATCGGCACTGCAGAGACCGCCGAACATACGGGGCACCACAGAGTAGCTGCCATCCTTCTGGATATTGCCGTGGGCCCGCTCATTGATGAAGCGGGATTGGGCGTCGTCCCGATACTCGGCCGGCCAGGCGGCCAGCAGATAGTAGTTGAGGGCAGGCCGGCAGCTGGGGCAACCGTCCGGGGTACCCCAGTCGAGCTTATCGAACAGCTCGGGCATCGATTTCAACTCAAGCTCGCTGATCGCCTTACGTACTTCATCATGGCTGTAACTGGTGCATCCGCAGACCGCCTTCTTGCTCGGCGTGGCCGCATACCCCTCACCGACCGTGGAAGCCAACAGCGCTTCCACCATGCCGGTGCAGGATCCGCAGGAGGCGGAGGCCTTGGTGTGGGCTCTCACCTCATCCAGGGTAAACAGACCCTGACTGGTAATGGCGTTGACGATCTCCCCTTTACAGACTCCGTTACAACCACAGATTTCAGCCTCATCGGAGAGCATGCCGACCCGGGTCTCCTCTCCATGTCCGGCATCGCCCAGGTCGTGCTGACCGAACAGAATGGTGTTGCGGAAACTGGAGATATCGGTTGCTTCCCGCAACAGTTGGAAATACCAACTGCCGTCCATGGTGTCGCCATACATCACAGCACCTTTGATACGGTTATCCCGGATCACCAGCTTTTTGTAGACCCCCTGAGCGGGATCCTGCAGCACCAGGGTTTCGTCACCCTCTGCCTCATTGAATTCACCGGCGGAGAAGAGATCGATCCCCGTGACCTTCAATTTTGTCGAGGTAACCGATCCCTGATAGCGGCCATAACCAAGCTGGGCCAGATGGTTGGCGCAGACCTTGGCCTGTTCGAACAGGGGCGCTACCAGCCCATAGGTATTGTTTCGATGCTGCACACACTCACCCACCGCATAGATGCGGGGGTCGAAGGTCTGCAGGGTATCGTTGACCACGATGCCACGCTCGCAATGGAGCCCCGCCGCATTGGCCAGGGCCGTGTTGGGACGGATTCCGACAGCCATCACCACCAGATCGGTATCGATCTCGCTGCCATCCTTGAAGCGCACTCCGATCACCCGTTGATCACCAAGGATCGCCTCGGTCTGTGCCTCCATCAGAAACTTCAATCCGCCCTCCTCCAGTGAGGCCTTCAACAGAGCGGCGGCCGGCTTGTCGAGCTGACGCTCCATGAGAATATCCATCAGATGGACCACCGTCACATCCATACCATTCTTCTTCAGGCCGTTGGCCGCCTCCAGTCCCAGCAGCCCGCCACCGATCACCACTGCCTTTTTGTATTGGCGGGCAGAGTCCAGCATGGTCTCCACATCCTGAATATCGCGGAATCCCACCACTCCGGGCAGATCATGCCCAGGCACCGGAATAATGAATGGATTGGATCCGGTCGCCAGCAACAGACGATCGTAGGATGCGCTCATTCCCGAAGCCGTGGTGATCTGCCTGGCCTTACGATCGATGGCTGTCACCGGGTCGCCGGTATGCAGGGTGATACGGTTTTCCGCATACCACTCCCGACTGTTGAGTACGATCTCTTCCACCTGCTTCTCACCAGCCAATACCGGAGAGAGCATGATGCGGTTGTAGTTGGGATGGGGCTCAGCACCGAACACGATGATGTCGTATAGCTCGGCTTCCAGTTTGAGCAGCTCTTCCAGGGTGCGAACCCCGGCCATGCCGTTGCCGATCAGGATCAGTTTCTGTTTTTTCATTGGCTTGCCTCTTCAGTCAAAGGCTCGGTATCCGGTGATAGGGACCGCTTGGAAGGATTGGCTTGCTGCAGGACTTCAAGGGTACAACCCAGGTTGCTGACCGGCTGTTCAGCCAGATAGTCGATGGGTCGTTGCGGATCGAAGGCTTTACCATCGAAGAACAGATCCGAACCCATCGTCAGGTTCTGCTGCTCCCCGGCAAGCTGCCAGACCTCCCCGTGAATCCCTTCCGGCTTGATGTCACTCTGGGGCAGATCAATGGAGAGGGAAGCGGCGGCCTTGCGGTAGATCTCCGGCTGATAGACCAGCTTGGCGATTCGTTGCATATCGAACGGATCCCGTAACTGACCCCAGCGAACCATCTGGGTCAGAAACCAGATGGCGTGGGAACGCCAGGGAAAATTGGCGCTGTAACGATTGAAGACATTAAAGTCGGTCCGCTCCACAGCCGCCTCGTCACGGGAGAACTGAAATGTGCCGAGCATCGACTTCTCCAGTATCTCCTGAGGCGCATTGACATAGCGTCCCTGACTCAACAGTTCGCAAACCTCCTTGCGGTTTTCCGCCTGATCGATCCACTCACAGGCCTTGATCAAGGCGGTAATTACCGCCTGATGGGTATTGGGATTGGCAGCAGCCCAACTGCTGGCCACACCGAACACTTTCTCCGGATGGTTGTTCCAGATGTCGTAACTGGCTGCCAGGGTGTGACCCAGACCATTGCATACCGCCAGGGTATTCCAGGGTTCGCCGACACAGAAACCCGAGATCACACCAGCCTGCAGATAGTTGACCATCTGCGGTGGCGGCACCACCGTCAGTTGAATATCGTTATCCGGGTCGATGCCGGAGGCGGCCAGCCAGTAACGCAGCAGATAGTTGTGGGATGAGTAGGGAAACACCGTGGCGAACATCAGCGGCTTACCGCCGGCGGCCCGGTTTTCCTCGATCACTTTTTTCAGCGCCCGGCCACTGCCGGACAAACTCTCGAGATCGCTTTCACCAGTGGCCACCATGCGTTGATAGATATCCTTGGATACGGTGATGCCGTTACCGTTGAGGTCGAGACTCATGGCGGTAATCATCGGCACCGAGCCGCTCACTCCAAGCGCACTGGCCAGGGGCATGGCTGCCAGCATCTGCGCCCCATCGAGCATACCGATACCCACCTTGTCACGGATATTGGCCCAGGAGTTCTCCCGCGAAAGCTCCACATTCAATCCCTGCTGGTGAAAGAAGCCCTTCTCTTTCGCCACCACCAGGGGAGCACAGTCGGTCAGTGGAATAAAACCGAGGGTGAGATGATCCTTTTCAAGGGTTTTACCACTGGCCGATTGGCTCGATTTCAACCAGGCCGAAAGATCGACCACGGTATCGCTTTCTACCTCAGCCTGTGGCTGGCTTTTCTCCTCTTCCGGCTGCTGATGACGCTCATGAAGAAAGCGCACCACTTCTGCCCGGTAGTGGTTGTAGACCGGGTTCTCCGCCAGAGCCAGACGGTTGCGTGGCTTGGGCAGATCGATGTTGAGAATCTCACCGATGGTAGCGGAAGGACCGTTGGTCATCATGATGATCCGATCGGAGAGCAGTACCGCCTCATCCACATCGTGGGTGATCATGATCACTGTATTGTTGAGCCGCGCCTGGATCTCCATCAGGGAGTCCTGCATGTGGGTACGGGTCAATGAATCGAGCGCACCGAAGGGTTCGTCCATTAACAGCACTTTCGGTTCCATCGCCAATGCGCGGGCAATACCGACACGCTGTTTCATACCGCCCGATATCTCATCCGGCTTGCGATCGAGGGCATGGGACATATGCACCAGTTCCAGATTGTGCAGGGTCCAGCGATGCCGCTCCTCTTTCGATTTGCTCTTTTTGAAGACCTGATCCACCGCCAGGCGTACATTGTCATAGACGGTCAACCAGGGCAGTAACGAATGGTTCTGAAACACCACCGCCCGATCCGGCCCGGGTTCGGTAACCTCTTTCTCTTCGAGTATCACCCCACCCTCGGTGGCATTCAGCAGTCCGGCCACAATATTCAGCACTGTGGACTTACCACAGCCCGAGTGACCGATGAGAGAGATGAACTCCCCCTGGGAGACTTTCAGATCCACATCATTGAGCACATTCAACGGACCGTTATCGGTCGGGAATGTGATACTGACATGGTCGATATTCAGATAGTTGTTCATACTGTAAATCCAATCAATTCGTTTCACGCTTAGGCTGTTAACGCAGTACCGCGTTCTTGTCCCAGCTGAAGCTCCGCTGCAGCATCAACATGCCGCGATCGAGCAGAAATCCGATAAAACCGATCACCAGCACCGCCACCATGATCCTCGCCAGGGAGTCGGAGCTGCCGTTTTGAAACTCGTCCCAGACGAACTTGCCCAGGCCGGGATTCTGCGCCAGCATCTCGGCGGCGATCAGCACCATCCAGCCGATACCCAGCGACAGACGCAGACCGGTAAAGATCATCGGAATCGCTGAAGGCAGTACGATCTTCACCGTCTTGGTGAAGGCGTTGAGTCGCAATACCCGACTGACATTGATCAGATCCTTATCGACACCGGAGACACCCACCGTGGTGTTGATGATGGTGGGCCAGAGACAACAGAGCGTGACAGTAATCGCCGAGTTGAGAAATGATTTGGAGAAGAGTGGATCTTCGCTCACATAGAGCGCCGAGACCACCATCGTCACAAGTGGTAACCAGGCGAGTGGTGAGACCGGTTTGAAGATCTGAATCAAGGGGTTGATCGCCGTATACAGAGTAGCGCTCATACCGCAGACAATACCGATCGGAATGGCAATCAATGAGGCAACCAGAAAGCCTGCCATCACGGTCAGCAGGCTGGTCAGAATCTGATCGAAAAAGGTCTCTTTTCCGGTGTATTTTCTGGCCCGCATCCGCTCGATGCGCTCTTCCGGCTGACCGGCGGCTACCGCCTTGTCGATACGTCCTTGCATGCGTTCGTAGAAGGCGTCCGCTTTCGCCCGTTCCGCGTTGTGTTCCTGATACAAAGACTGAGTCTGCTCCCAGACTTTCACCGGGCCGGGCAATATACCCAGTGAGGTCTCCACATGTTTGGCGCCGACATTCCAGAGTCCGAGAAATATCACCAGAGCAATGAGGGGTACCAGCAGTTGCTTGATCAACTGGGTGAAGGATTTACCGAACTGATCACTGGCCAGACGATTGAGCATCGACTCGAGCCATGGCAGGTTGAATGTCTTTGATGAAATTGAAGTTGCCATCTTGATTTTCCTGTTGATAGGCCGGTACTTCTCTGAACCGATTAAGAGCGTCCCTGCTCAACCATGAAAGCTCTACCCGGATCCGGGCACGGCTCAGCCGCACCCTTCACCGAATCAAACCTGTTCATCCCCCTTCAGACCGATGCTGAAACTATCGATGTACTCATTGGGCTTGGTGCCATCGAAGGTAACCTCATCGATGAATTCGGTCTGAGGTTTGCGATAACCGGTTTCTGTTTTGAAATCGGGGAATTCGTCCACTTTCATCTTGCCTTCGGCAATCAGGGATTCAGCTGCTTTTTGATAGATGTCGGGACGATAGACACTCTTTGCCACCTTGTCGTACCAGCTGTCGGGTTTCTTTTCCGAGATCTGTCCCCAGCGACGCATCTGGGTCAGATACCAGACCGCATCCGAGTAGTAGGGAAAGGTGGCGTTGTAGCGGAAGAAGACATTAAAGTCGGGAACCGAACGTTTATCCCCCTTCTCATACTCGAAGGTGCCGGTCATGGAGTTGGCGATCACTTCGTAGTCGGCCCCCACATAGTTGGGCTGGGAGAGAATCTTCACCGCTTCGGGACGGTTGGCATTGTCGTTCTCATCGAGCCACTTACCGGCACGGATCAATGCTTTCACAACCCGGATGGTGGTATTCGGATACTTCTCCGTGAACGCCTTGGTCATGCCGAAAACCTTCTCCGGGTTATCCTTCCAGATCTCATAGTCGGTAATCACCGGCACACCGATCCCTTTGAATACGGCCTGTTGATTCCAGGGTTCACCCACGCAATAACCGTAGATGGTGCCCGCCTCCAAGGTTGCCGGCATCTGTGGCGGTGGGGTAACTGAAAGCAGCGCATCGGCCTTCAGCTGTCCGGTGATGTCACCTTTGTGCGGCGCATAGTAACCCGGATTGATTCCCCCGGCCGCCAACCAGTAGCGCAACTCATAGTTGTGGGTCGATACCGGAAAGACCATACCCATCTTGAAAGGCTTGCCGTCCTTCTTGTATTGATCGACCACCGGCTTCAGGGCGTCCGCCTTGATCGGATGAACCGGCTTGCCATCGGCCTGTTTCGGCACATGAGGTTTCATCTGCTCCCACACCGTGTTGGAAACGGTTATACCGTTACCGTTAAGATCCATACTGAACGGGGTGACGATATGCGCCTTGGTGCCGAAACCGATGGTTGCAGCCAATGGCTGACCAGCCAGCATATGGGCGCCATCCAACTGCCCATCGATAACCCCATCGAGCAGCACTTTCCAGTTGGCCTGGGCTTCCAGGGTGACGTACAGACCCTCATCCTCGAAGTAGCCCTTTTCGTAGGCGATGGCCAATGGCGCCATATCGGTCAGTTTAATAAAACCGAACTTAAGGTCCTCCTTTTCGGGATAACCAATCTCTGCAGATGCCGTACCGCTTGCCAAACCAAGACCGGCGGACAAAGCGACAGTCAACGCCGCCTGTTTCAGGAAACCCCTGCGACTGCTGTTCTTGATGAAACTGCTTGAACTCATGAAAAACACCTCTGGTAATTGTCAAAAAATCTCTACTGATCAGCAGGCAAAAAAAAAGCGCCCACTCCCAGCCACGATCGAAGATCGTGTGGGAGTGGACGCCTTTGTCCTAGGTCGGCCTGCATTGACCTGAATTCGTAAACCGGTTGGATGCCCGCCATTGGGCTGGTCCGCCTTTGGACCAAATTCAACCTTTGCAAACTTACAGCAAACCACATGCCAAGTCTCAAGCAGCGGTCAACATACGCAACCATCAGAAGGAACTTAGTTGTTGTTTTGTATGAGAGTTAAATCAGTGAATGGAGCGTGAGAGTGGATCAATCCAATGCCAGAACGACCTACCTGCGGGGTAACCAAACGAGAAGAAATGCACTAAAAAAAGTCACCAAGTTTGTGCGAACGCACAATTTTGGCCCATCCGAGGGCACTCATCCTGAGAGGATACTGGCCGCCTCGATGATGTTCTGCGCCACCTCGGCAATCTTACGATTGGTATCCATCGCCAGTTTGCGCATTGCCTGATAGGCCTGCTCCTCATTCAGTCCACGCTGCTTCATGATGATCCCCTTGGCCTTGTCGATCACCTTACGGTCATTCAGCTGCTGATGGGCTTTTTTCAACTCCGATTCAAGATGATTGAAGTGCTGGAAGCGAGCGACAGCCGCATCGATGATCGGGCGAACCCGATTGCCCTGCAGACCATCCACTACATAGGCGCTTACCCCGGCCTGTGTGGCGCGTCGGATGGTCCGGTTATTATCATCCTGGGAGAACATCACCATGGGACGAGGCACAGTACTCTGTACCGATTCCAGACTCTCCAGCGTGTCCCTGCCCGGCGCCTCGATATCGATCAGAATCACATCGGGATTACACTGCTGTACCGCAGACAACAGATCCCCGTCACCAGAGACACAAGCCACCAACGCACACTCGATATCTTGCAGAGCAAAATCGATCATCTCCCGCCGGTCAGACTTATCATCCACCAGCATGACACGCAGCGGTTTGTTCGGTTTCGAATGAGACATGGGGTTCGTGATAGACAATATTCATGCCAGAATATCCCTATTTTTTGTAGCAATGATTCCAATCAGCACGGCAGATCATTGAACGATTCTACTGAGTCTGCTACTTTATTGTCAGTTAACCAATCTAAACCGGAGGGTATGAATGAGTGTAGTCGACACCCCCCGGGCAGCCAGCTGATCATCAGTTAATCTCTGCCCGGTTTTTATAACCGGGGCCCAAGCCCCAAGTGTTATCGTCTTTAGAACGATGCGTTTATGCATCGGGGGCACTCATGTCTCACCATAAATCACTAAACCAACTGGGTTGGTCACCCTCTTTCCAACAACAACTCTCACTGGAGGAGTTGCAAACATACACAATCGGACGGGTAGTCGCCCAGCATCGATCCCGCTTGGAAGTCGAAACGGAAACAGGTATTTCAGCCCTGCCCATCAACCACTCGATGCCTGCCATGACGGTTGGCGACTGGCTGCTGCTGGAACAGGATAAGCAGTTTCACAGAATGCTGGACCGGCTCACTCTGTTCGCCCGCAAGGCGGCCGGCACCAAGGTTGACAGCCAGCTGATTGCAGCCAATGTGGATACCCTGTTCATCGTCAGTTCACTCAATGAAGAGTTCAATCTGAACCGTATCGAGCGCTATCTCGCAATCGCCGCAGAGGCTGGAGTGGAGCCGGTGGTGGTCCTCAGCAAGGCAGACCTTTGCCCGGATCCCGCGCCCTATGTCCAGCAGATTCAGGCGATTGATCCAATGCTCAATGTGGTTCCTGTCAATGGACAACAGAGTGACAGCGTAGCCGAGCTGAATCTCTGGTGCACAAGCGGCAGAACCGTCGCTCTGTTGGGATCCTCCGGGGTGGGGAAATCGACTCTGGTGAATACACTCTTGGGTAGCAACCAGCAGGCCACACAAGGGATCCGCGTGGACGACAGCAAGGGACGCCACACTACGACCGGCCGCTCGCTGCACTTTATCCCTAGCGGTGGCATTTTGCTCGATACTCCGGGGATGAGGGAGTTGCAGCTGTATGATTGTGAGCAGGGTATCGAGGAGAGCTTCTCCGACATCACCCGCCTTGCACGGCAGTGCCGTTTCAGCGATTGCGCCCACCAGGGTGAGCCTGGCTGTGCTGTGGCGTCAGCCATCGAACAGGGGGAGCTGGATCAGCGACGCCTGGTCAACTTTCAGAAACTGATGCGGGAGCAGCTGCAGAACAGCGCAACCATCGCCCAGAAGCGAGCCAGGGATCGCGCACTCGGACGCTTCTACCGCAGCACTTTGAAGGAATCACTTAAGCTCAAAAAGGGCGCCGATTGATCTGTTCACCTTATGCAACCTGAATCGATTGTCATGGGGCAGAGATTCTCTGCCCCAAGCAATTGATCAACTGCAATACCAAGCGTTAAACGGTGATATTTTCGTGACTTTTGCGTGAGGACTCAGGCATCGTCATTGACTTACACTGTTGATAGTCACCTAAATGAAGATTGGTTACAGGCACCGATATGACAATCCGTTGCAAAGCGCTTCTGATCCTGGCACTGCTGGTTTTAGCTCCCTTTCAGATCACCCAGGCCAACAGTCAACAAGACCATCTCGACACGATCATTCTGGGAATGGGCTGCTTCTGGGGGGCTGAGAAGAGAATGTCGGCTCTGCCGGGTGTCGTCGATGTAGAGAGTGGTTATGCGAATGGTGAAATCGAAGCGAGCTACCGCAAAATTCTCAGTCATGAATCCCTGCGCAAACTGGGACTGACCGAGAAGCGCAACCATACCGAGGTGGTAAAAGTCACATTTGATACCAACACGACCAGCCTGGAAGCGGTATTGATCGGTTTTTGGCAAAATCATGATCCGACTCAGGGTGACCGACAGGGGAATGATGTGGGATCGAACTACCGCAGTGCGATCTATACCCACAGTGATGAACAGACCACCACCGCCATACAGACCCGTGATATCTATCAACAGGCCCTGCTGGCAAACGAGTTTGGCAGGATAACCACTGAGATCGCCCCACTCACCAACTACACTGCGGCAGAAACCTACCATCAGGATTACCTTGTCAAGAATCCTAATGGCTACTGCGGCCTGGGTGGTACAGGTGTCATCTATCCAGGCAATCAGGGTAGCCATCTGCAACGAGCAACGACCATAGCCAGGTTGGATGGTGAAAAACTTGATCCACAACGACAGCTGGTGGTGTTCGAAGCGGAAGGGTGTCACTTTTGTCAACATTTCAAGGCCGACATTCTTGACCGCTGGCAGGCCGAGGTGAAGATTGCCAGTACCCTGTCGAGACAACCACCTGCTGGCTGGAGACTGCAGAAGAGTCTGATCGCCACCCCCACCATTGTGCTGTTTGAGCAGGGCAATGAGGTCTCCCGATTTACCGGCTACAACGGCGACATGAACAGGTTTTGGCAATGGTTTGAAAGCCAGCGGATGAGACCAGAAGCTTCAAATATCGCCGTTTCGTTGGTGTCAGGAAGGTCTTGAAACTCACGCTTTTAATTCCCCTCCCGGAGCTCAGCAGAGGGGCTTGAAAGCGTGCTTTACCGGTTACCAAACGAAGCGTTAAACACAATTAATACAGCTTATTTCTCAATCAGTTACAACAGAATAACCACCCCTCAATCGAGCCCGGACGGGAGTGATTTCGCATAACCTTCCAGTCGCTGATCAGACTAAAGATATCGCCGCAAAGGCCGTTACATGAGTGTGAATCCCTAGTGCGAATTTCAGGAGTTGAGTTATGGACATTGCCGGTGTCAGTACTTCCGCAGTGAGCATGGTTGCTAATGCAGGAACAGAGACTAGTGTGGCCATGCAGAAGAAAGTCATGGAGATGCAGGAGCAGATCGCTGTACAGATGGTGCAGTCTGTCGAGCAGAGCGTACCGAAAGCCAGCCCATCCTCCTCCCTCGGCAACAATATCGATGTAAAAGTCTAGCTAGGCAGCATTATCGTCGAAAGCTGGACCCACAGAATCAGCTCCTGAGATGTTTAACAGGAGCTGATTTTTTTGTGCAGAAGAAAAAACAGGCTCCTATTGACCCGCAAGTGGATGCCAATCTTCCCGAATAGCACCCAACACCCTATTGGTTCAGTCAGTTACGACTGCAAGGTGGTCAACCTGGCCTGTTGATCGTTATTTTCTGCGAATTCGATAAACTGGCGACCGGTCATCGGCTTGGAAAAGTGAAAGCCCTGACCCTCATCACACCCTTCCTGACGTAGAAAATCCTGTTGATCGGAATATTCGATTCCCTCGGCAATCACGACCTTGTTGAGGGTACGACCCAGAGCAATGATGGTTCTCGAGATCTCCGCACTCTGTTTGTCCTGACAAACAGTGGTGACAAAACTACGGTCGATTTTCAACTTGTCTACCGGCAGGGTGGCCAGTTGGGCCAAAGATGAATAGCCGGTGCCGAAATCATCGATGGCGATATTGATCCCCATGCTTTGCAGCTGATCCAGCGTGCTGATCGACTTCTCACTGTCACGCATCAGTATGTTTTCCGTAACCTCTAGCTCCAGCAGATCTGTCGGCAATCCGGTCTTCAGCAGAATACTCTTCACCGTCTCCAGAAAGTCGTCACTCTGTAATTGAATGCCTGAAAGATTGACCGCCATTCTGCCAATATCAAGACCTTGAGATCGCCACTCCTGTGCCGTTTTGCAAGCCTGCAACAATACCCACTCGCCAATCCCTCTGATCTGGCCCGTCTCTTCCGCTATGGGTATGAATTTTTCGGGAGGTATCTCTCCCAGTTGCGGATGCATCCAACGCACCAGCGCTTCCGCACCTTTGATCGATCCTGATGAGAGGTCGATCTTGGGTTGATACAGAACCGAAAACTGCTGCTTGCTGAGGGCCTGACGAAGACCGGACTCGATGGTGTAGTGTTGCAGTGCTTTTTCACTTAACTCTTCGGTATAAAACTGAAAACCGCCTCGATCGATATTCTTCGCCTTATACATTGCTGCATCTGCATTTTTCAACAGACTGGCCGCGTCAGCCCCATCGTTTGGGTAGACCGAAATACCGATACTGCTACTGATATAGAAATCGTGGCCGCCGACCACAAAGCTCTCTTCGAAACTGCTTTTGATCTTACCCGCCATCAGAGCCGCATGATGAGAGTGGTGAACGTTTTCCACCAGCACCGCAAACTCATCACCACCCAGTCTCGCCAGCGTATCATCCTCCCTGACAACCTTTCGCAATCGTTCCGCAATCATTTTCAATACATGATCACCCGCCGGATGACCAAAACTGTCATTGATATTTTTAAACCGATCCAGGTCTAAAAAAAGAATGCAGAGTTTCAGGCCGGTATGTTTGGATTGGGAGATTGCATGGCTGATTCTGTCATTGAACAGCATGCGGTTAGGCAGTTTGGTCAGCCTGTCGTAGTTGGCCAGCTTCCTTATTTTGTTCTCCGCTTTGACCCGCTCTGTGATATCGATATGCACACCGGTCAGTCTAATCAACTTACCTTGCTCATCAAGTGTAGGCGTCGCTCTTGCAAGAATCCCCCGATACCCGCCACTTTTATTGAGCAAACGGAATTCCGCTTCCCAATGCCCTCTGGGGTGATCCAGATAGTTATCGAGTTTTTCCAAAATCACATTACGATCATCGGGATGAAGTAGCTTTTTCCAGGTATCCAGTTCACTTTTCAACTCGTGATCCTTATACCCCAACTGCGCCTTCCAACGCGGTGAAAGATAGAGATCATCTCTTCGCAGATCCCACTCCCAGTACCCATCCAGAGAGGTCTCCAGAACATTGTCAAACTGTTGCTCAGCATTCTTTAAGGCATGCTCCATACTCTCCAAATGCTGAGATCCATTCATCAACTCCCTTTGCAGAAACTGGTGTTCAAACGACAGATGGATACTTTCAATATACTGAATATAAAAACGCCTTGCGACAAACAGCATACCGATGGCAAACATCAGCAACAGCACAGCAAGTAGCGAAGTAAAGACTTCCCCCCTGGCCACCAGATCCAGCTCCAGGGGAAGCAGCAAGGGAATAAGAAACACCACATAGACTTCAAGTATTGCGGCATAAGCCGTAATACTGAAGGCGGCCAATCCGGTCAGCAGCATCACCAGCATCACCTGATGAGAAGTTGCCCAGTTCGGATCATAGGCGAGACTCAGCAAACCCCATATCAGACCACTGATAAACGTCAGAATAAGATGCCTGCGCAGCCAGATGCTGAGAATTGCCTGAGCTTTGTTGATTCGTTTGAAACGGTGAAGCAGATAGAGTCTGGCCAGGTTCACTCCAACCAGTGACACACCCCAGAGCACCAGCCAGAGACTATCGATCACAAATGAAAAGTAGATCCAGGCAAACAAGCCAACGGCAATTCCCGAGGCCACCACAGTGCCACTGTAGGAAAAGAGCAGATCGATCTGCTTGTCTAAAACCGCTTGCTTTATCGATTTCATGTTCCGTTTAGACTGTTCTCAGACTCTCCCGTCATTCCCTGGTATTGTACACACCGCCATATAAAAGACTAATTTTGAAAAGAATAGTGATAAGTAAATCCCATCATTAGTGTTAACAGGCCCTAAAGCGATTCCGGTGAAAATCCCTTACGCATGCTGTTTTCAGTAATGCTTCTTGCCCGCATAAACTGCAGTAAGTAGTCTGCACCACCCGCTTTAAAACCTGTCCCACTCAATCTGAAGCCACCAAAAGGTTGGCGATTCACATTGGCTCTGGTTATCTTTCTATTCAGATAGAGATTACCGACAGCAAACTTCTGTTTTGCCAGTCTCAGGTTTTCAGGTGAACGGCTGTATACCCCGCCGGTCAGCGCATAGTCGCTGTCATTGGCAATATCTATTGCTTCAACAAAACTCTTAGCCTTCAATATTGCCACGACCGGTGCAAAAAGCTCTTGCTGCGCCAGCGGTGAATCCTCCAGCACATCACTGAAAACCATCGGCGGCATGTAGTGACCCTGCAGGGATGTGGGCAGCTCCACTTTGGAAACACACGAGGCAGTCAGTTCACACTCATCGAGTTTCTCAACAATTCGCCGCCTGGCAGCCGCAGAGATCAGCGGACCCATTGTATAACCGGGCAATGCCGGATCACCGATGCGGATACTCTCGACGGCATCGACCAGTCTTGCAATAAACAGATCGTGAATTCCCTCCACGCAAACCACCCTCGAACAGGCACTGCATTTCTGTCCCTGGTAACCAAAGGCCGATTCGACCACCCCTTTGACCGCC
>JAHRHW010000002.1 GCA_019100305.1 Candidatus Thiodiazotropha taylori
TGACAGTCACCTCCGGAAAATCCGGTAACTGTCAGATCGGGTCGTGATTACTACAATTCAATGATACTTCAATTGAATTATTTTATCTGCTTCGTTGTATTGTTGATTTTGCATATATATTCATCACTATAAACGTCTGATCCAAAACCTGACTATAGTTCTCAATCAGCAAATCCAATCGATCGTTTAGCTCTGTTCTCACATACCAGAACTCTTGCCTATTCGCTATATAAAACGCCTGATAGTGGATAAGTATCGAGTTTCCGGTTTGATCAGAGGTTCGCCTCATTGTTGTTATGACCGATAAGCCTGGTATTGTAGTCAATTGCACATGATATTGATTGTCTATTCTGATGAGTCTTTTCTTGTCTTTGTTGATAAATCTATAGAACTTCTTTATTGCATCCTCCTCTGCATTAACAACTGAGGAAAACATGTTTACAGTAATATAGTCACCTCCTGACAAACCATATAACTTAAGAATGTACATTCCCTGACTTTGCAGTGAAAGCCACTTGTAATCCGCTGCCACTACAGTCGTCGATAACAATGATATCACTATACTTAACATGAGATTCATCCTTGATTTCATCGTTTTGATTTAGCTACTCCTCATCATGGTTAACAGTCGATTATGGTATTACACTTACTACTCATTCATTATATGTTTTATCTCCATCTAAACTTAACACTCTGTTTAATAAAATAATTTATTGAATCTCAACAATCCATTGATAACTGGTGTACAGTAATGTTATCCAACATCTATATCCATTTATAATAACCTCAGTGTTTATTAGTTTAGTGAACTTCTTTATTTGAAATCCATAGTCTAATGAATTGGAAGCAACATTTATATTACATTCATGACCCCATGTGCAGTTGGTGTTGGGCGTTCCGTCCTACCCTTGATCGCCTACTGGAGAAGCTGCCTTCCGATATATCTACTAGTTTTCTTTTAGGCGGGCTGGCAGCAGATTCTGAACAACCAATGGATGTTGATTTGCGTAGAAAAATAGAAGAGACATGGAAGATGATCCAGACCAGACTTCCTGCTACTGAATTTAACTACGATTTCTGGACAAAAAACACACCGCGCCGATCAACATATCCGGCATGCAGATCTGTCATCGCAGTAAGAGAGATTGAGGCCACTAAAGAAAAAGCCATGATTTACGCCATTCAACAGGCCTATTATTTGAAAGCGATGAACCCTTCCGATCTACCTATTTTGGAAAAACTGGCTGTTGATATTGGAATCAGTGGCGCCATGTTTTTAAAAGTTTTTCACAGTGATACCACGGCCATTCAACTCCTTTCAGAAATCGAAAAATGCAGATCTATGGGCATCCACAGTTTTCCCTCACTGGTACTCAAAGCTGACAATAGTCACTGGCCGATCCCGATTGATTACCAAGATGAAAATACCATGTTAGAAGCCATCTTTCAGATCAATAGCTGATGTAAATTTTACATAGCATCCTCAACTTCTCTGTTATAAACTTAAGTATTTAAATTATCAACTAATATTTCTCGACCTATGCAAGACAGCACTAAACTGGATAAACTCAGAAAGGATATCGTATTTTCTGCCGACTTGGCGGGTGAGCAGCTTATCTTCCACTCTACATGGGGCATATTTTCTCCTAAGGAAATTGATACTGGCACACAACTCTTGGTGAATCTTCTTGAGATAGAGTCTGGAGATCGTTGTCTTGATCTGGGTTGCGGGTATGGCCCCATTGGACTGTATATGGCAAGGCGTGCCTATCAAGGCGAAACCCTATTAGTTGATAAAGACTTTATGGCAGTAGACTACGCCAATGCGAACGCTAAACGTAATAACCTAACCAATGCAAAAGCAATCTTAAGCAATGCTTTTGATCATATTGATTCACAAATCAAGTTTGATGTTATCGCCTCAAACATTCCTGCTAAAGTAGGTAAAGAGATGCTATCAATTATACTCAATGATGCATACTCGAGACTTAATGCTGGAGGTAAGCTCTATGTAGTCACCATAAACGGTTTACGTCAATACATGAAACGCAATCTAACTGATGTTTTTGCTGACTACAAAAAACTCAAGCAGGGAAAAACCTATACTGTTGCAGTAGCACGCAAGCTAACAGATTAATCTGTCCTAAACTGGTTTTCCAGATAAATGGCCCAGCACATGCGCCACTGCAACCATTCCAAAAGTTGCTGTTACCGTCATTACAGAACCATACCCTGCACAATTCAGATCACTCTGAAACCCCTTGCCTGATTCCAAACAGGTTAAATCAACTGGAATGTTCTGTTGTTCCGTAGAGTACACACATGGCACACCAAAACGTCGTTTCAAATTATCCGGAAAATTATACTTTTGCCTGAGTAGTTTTCTGGTTTTAGATAGTAACGGATCCTGCTCACTGCGACTCAGATCTATTTTGCGTATTTTTGTCGGATCAAGTTGACCACCAGCACCGCCAACTGTAATTATTGGTAATTTTTTTCTTTTACAGTAGGCAATCAATGCCGCTTTTGTCCGGAAACTATCAATGCAATCTATTACATAGTCGAAATCTTTACAAAGTAACTGTTGCAGATTTTTTTCTTCAACAAACTCTTCAATGCAATCGACTCTACATTCTGAGTTGATCTGCCCTACCCTTTCAGCAAGAACATTCACTTTCGCTTTACCGAGTTCACTCTCAAGCGCCTGAAGCTGTCGGTTGATATTTGATTCTGCGACATGATCCAAATCATAGAGACTTATGTTACCAATTCCACTTCGTGCGAGTGCTTCCACCACCCAGGACCCGACTCCACCAACGCCGATGACTGCGATATTTGAACTCCGTATGCAACTGACTCCCTTTTGGCCGTATAAGCGCGAAATACCTGAAAATCGCCTATCGTAATCCATTCAAAATCACCTAATGTCATGTAGAAACTGAACTTATAAATAGACTGCAATAAGACAAGGCATGCAGATAAGCATCAAAACAATCTCAGTAAGTTTGATTAATTTCTTTTTAATAAACTCTGTAACTCATCGATGAATTGATCATGCATTGAAACCAGTTCCTCTAATCTTTGCAGCGCCTGCTTCTGATTACCACTGCCTGACAAATTTCGTAACTCCTCAGCCAAAAGGTGTATCTGCTCATGATTTTCTCTGAGTTTACCATACTGCTCTAAATGTCCATATTTGAAATAACCAGTACCATGAAACCAGCGACCGAACTGGCAGCGGTTACTGTCTAATAAACTTTGATTTGATTGAGATCCAGCGTTGGCTATTGCATCTATTGATTGATTTATCCATTGTTGATGGCCGACAATTGCTGTTTCCACATCTGTATTACTGTCTATCTCCAGTCTTTTATTTAAAGTTTGCCACTCCGTATTGCTGCGCCACTCTTCTCTCCAGCGCATAAAATCCTCTGCAGGCATTGGTCTTGCTATTCCGTAGCCCTGACCCAACTGGCATCCAAGTCGTAGTAAGGCCGCACCATGTTCCAAACTCTCAACCCCCTCAGCTATCACCGGATGATGAAATGCGAGTGCCAATCTAACGACACTCTCTACAATTGCCAAGTCTTGAGGGTCCTCCAACATATCACACACAAAGCTTTGATCAATTTTTAATGTATTTACTGGTAATCGATGAAAATAGGTTAGTGATGAATAACCAGTACCAAAATCATCCAGTGTTATCTGTACACCCATTTCCTGACAGCGCAACAGGGGTTGGATTATCCGGCTTAAATCCTCAATGGAAGTTGTCTCCAAAATCTCGAGTTCTAGTTTATTGGCAGGTACAGTGTCATATTTTTCCAGTGCCTCCTTCACATGATGAACAAAATCCGAATGTTGAAGATGATGCGGACCGATATTCACACTAACCGTTAAGTCCATTCCTTGGGATTGCCAGAGTTGCTGTTGCTCCAATGCTTTATCGATTACCCATTTTCCCAACTCGATCTCTAGGTCCGTATCGGTCATGATATGCAGGAATGAGCCCGGTGCCAGCATACCCTGCTCTGGATGGAACCATCTCAATAACGCTTCCATACCGATTACCTGGCCAGTGTACATATTAACTTTTGGCTGATAATAGAGGGCAAACTCGTTATCTCTAATCGCTTTGCTGAGACGATCATAGTTTTCTCGATAGGCTTTAACCTGCCTATCCTGCTCAGGATCGAATAGGTGGATACAGCTCTTACCTCGTTCCTTTGCTACATACATTGCTTGATCTGCATGTCGAAGCAGTAAATCTGCATCGGAATCATCTGATGGATAAAGCGTAAAGCCAATACTGGCAGATACGACTAACTCAATATCCTGAAGAATGATAGGCTCCTCAATCACCTGCATAACACGTTGCAGAATAAATTCACAACCTTCCTGGCTTTCAAGTTCGGTCAGTATAATTACAAATTCGTCACCACCGATTCTCGAGACGGTATCACCACCTCTGACGATATGTTCCAGTCGTTGGGCAACTTCAACAAGCACCAAATCACCCGTGTCATGCCCATATTTGTCATTTATTGGTTTAAAGCCATCCAGATCCAAGTAGCAAACCGCTACCAGGTGCCCCCTTCTTTTGGCTCTCACTATGGCCTGATTCAAGCGATCTGACTTCAAGAGACGGTTTGGAAGTCCTGTCAAGGAGTCATAATGCGCGATTCTGTCTAATTCAGCTTCAGCTTTTTTTCGATCGGTAATATCGTGAATGATAGAGTAGAGTACTTGTTTCCCACCCCAGTCAATCGGCCCTGAGTGCACCTCAACGTCTCTAATTTCTCCGCTTGCCAGTGCATGTTGAAAATAGAAATGATTTCGTTCTTCCCTTTTTGCCAGATCCATCTCATGGGCAATTTCAGCATCAGTCAAAACATTAATATCCCCAATATTCTTATTCAACAACTGCCCAATATGGTAGCCATAATAGACTTCTGCAGCGCGATTTGCTGCAAGAATCTCTCCACTACCCGGATCAATCGTCAACATGATCGCTTTACTTTTTTCGAACAACATCCTGAAGCGTTCTTCACTGTCTCTTAGCGCATCGGAAAGCTCTTTTTCTCTCTCCAGCGCTTCACTGAGACCTTCGTTGCTCTTTTTCAGATCCTGATTAATATCTGCCAACTCTTGAGTGCGCATCTCAATTCGTTGTTCCAATTCACGTCCAGATTTTTTAAGTTCCACTATCTGTTTTTGTAGAATTCCACCCATCTCATGCAAGGAATAAGATAGCCGCCCAATCTCATCTTTGCTGCGAATGGCTATTTTCGAATCAAATTTTCCATTAGCAATCGATTCAGCATAACCAGATAGCTGTTTAACGGGTTCAATGACAGATCGCCGTAAAAAAAGATTAAGCAATAAGGCAATTACAACGAATGTAACCAAGACATTGATTATTATTTGTGCAATCGCCTCTTCCACCTTCTGATCAACGATTGAGGATAGAAAACCGAGCCTGACAACACCAACATAGTTTTCATCATGATCAAATAAAGGTATTGAGACATCATAGTATCTTTCACCATCGAATCGATCATAAATCTGCCAGATTGGTGATTTTACGTTAAGAATTTTTTGTGCTACTGGATCTGTAAAGTGATACCCGATTAAGCTCTTGTCACTGTGGAATAAGACGATTCCAAGCTCATCTGTGACACCTGCATATGCGATGTGACTGTTTTTCTCGACCACTTCCACCAGTTTATTATCCATGCCTGAAAGCGAATCAAGCGGCAGTCCTAAAGCAAGCAATTCCGTCAACAGGCTTTCTATGCTATATCCAATACCGAAACTGCCCGTTAGCAATGCATCTGTATACTTACTACGAAAACTGATTACATTAAGCATGGAACTGACTAAAAGAGAGATAGCCAGTATGCCAATTGTAATTAAAAGAATTTTTCTACTAAGCCCCATAACGAGTGACTTGGCTATACCTTAATTAACATGTGTCAAAGAGAAAATCAGCTCAGAGATTAAAGCAGTTACTTTTGGCAATCTATAGTTTGAAAAGATCAACATTCTCATGTTTGTTTTGATGTTCTCCTCATAGAATCTCATCTAATGATGTTTTCACCAGCAAGTTGCAAAATACCAACCGGTACATTTATCCCAAATCTTTTAGTTTTATTTAAGTCAACAGCGTATCCAAAACGCGCAGGCCATTTAGGCTCAATAAATTCAATTGGCACACCATCGAACAGTTCATGAACCATTTCACCCAACTGACGCCCCATACTCTCCAGACAGGGAAATACAACAGCTGTAGCACCCCATTTAGAAACGACATCTTTCTTAACCAAGCCAATCAATGGTTTCTCACCATAAGCTTCTACAACCTCTGCAAAATGCTGTCTCGCCCCTAGTTGGTCATTAGGTTTTAAAAAAGCATCCACCCGATCATTCATCCGCTTGATAACGGGAACTGCCATCATTGCCATCTGTTCATCTCCACCCTCACCTGTTATCAATGGCAAGGGATGAAATATCACTTCAATATCACTAAAAGCAGGATCATGTTTCAGAAGGGCTTTTATCCATTTATTGTAGCTTTGAGATTGAGGCATATTGGCATATATCAATCCAACACTCCGTAATTCAGGCATTAATTGACGGAGAAACAAAAACCTTGACTTGACTGGAACAGGATAACTGACACCGGTGAAATTGACTTTTGGCGGTTGATCAAAGCTGTCTATAACTCCAATACCGATGGGGTCTGTAGGCGCGCCAAATACAACTGGCACATCACTTTCATAGAGTGTGTTTTTGGCGGATATAGTGGCGACTGTGCCTCCAACATATACCACATCGTAATTATTCGGTATTTCACGCTTTAGAATTTCAGCACCCAAAGAGACACTGTTGTCAATATAGTGATGAGTGATTTCCAGGTTATCTCCTTGCCGATAACCTCTCAGCGTCAGTGTCTCAATGAGTGAATTGCGAACATCCTCATAGGGACTTCCAGCTTGAGAATCCAGAATCAGCAGGCGATAAACTTTATCTATCTCAGATGAGGAAATAGCGGCAACTGGGCTAAGACAACCTAGAATTGCCATCAAGACGCCAAGTGTGGCTTGTATTGTGCTCAATCTACCGTCAGCCAAGGTAGAAGTCATTGCTGTACAGTTGCCGGCTGAAGCTGCCAATCTCATAATGGATCATCTCTATCTGCTCCAAGTATCTCTACCAATCACAAGCTTTTGCTGATAAGGATTTTCAACATTTTTTCCTTTATAATCAGCAAGCTGGTTCAACCAGCAAAATCCAGATACAACGGCTTTCCTGATCCAATGGATTACCACACACAAAATGAGTGGCAAAACATGTGTCAGGCCTACTCATGAACTGAATTATACCCTACCGCAGCGACTTTTCACCCGCGATACCCAATTAAATGCTTTATGTATAAGTATTTAAACCCTGATTTTTCAGTTCAGCGAGGCTATATGACTGATATAAGGAATCCGACCCCATAAAGCTATTTTATGCTTTAAGACTAAAACTCCTAATAAAATAAGAATTATTGTACCAATCAAGTCAATCTCCTCCGTTACAACTTGTTACATCGGGTTACATCTCAGATAGGATCTTTTACACGCCGTATTCCAGACTATTGACTGTGGCTAATAACACCTATCTGGAGACTATCATGAGTAAAACAGTAATTATCATCGTCAGCCTGCTGGTACTTTTGCTGATCAGTGGGGTCGCCATTGCACGTTACAAGGGTTTTTGTGGCAGCTCAGAGGCAAAAATCGGCTGGATGGCAGATAGATTGGATAAGCACTTGGATCTCACCGATAACCAGAGAGTTCACCTGGACAAGTTTCGCACAGAAATCATCTCCATGGCTGAGACTCTGCGTAGCGATCGCGAGATCTATGCAAATGAGGCTGCTGACCTGCTCAATCAGTCGAGCCTCGACCGTGAACGTGCTCATACCCTTCTGATGCAAAAACAGGCTCAGCTGGCAAGTATCAGCAGTGATTTCATCGATGCATTCGCTGACTTTAGCGACAATCTTGAACAGCATCAACGGGATAAATTGCAGACCATGATTCTGCACCACAAAGCTCACCGACATTGCGGAGCGGGTTGTGATACCCCTGCAAAGCCAGATCAGGAATAGTGCGTGTTGATTGTTCAATGGATCGAATCGCCCTACTCCAAGCATTGATAGGGCGATTTGACCATCAACACAACTGATTGTCGGATCAGAAACCGGTACTGGGTTTAACAGTGAGTATTTGGGTGGTCTCTACCGATTAAGATATGCTTTGGCCTGTAAACAGAAATCTTTGACTAATATGCGGATCGTTTGATGCCTCAGATACTGCTTATTGATGATGACCAGGAGCTGGCAGCACCTCTCAGCGAGTATTTCTCCCGTTACGGTTTGAGCCTCATATCCGCTATCACCCCATCCCAAGGATTTGAATACCTCCGAACTTCCAAACCTGACTTGATCGTACTTGATATCATGCTTCCTGAAATGGATGGATTTGAGGTCTGTCGTCAGATCAGAAAAAGCAGCGATATTCCGATCCTTATGCTGACTGCCAGAGGAGAGGTGATGGATCGTGTTATTGGCTTGGAGATCGGTGCTGATGATTATCTGGCTAAACCCTTTGAACCAAGGGAGCTGGTTGCCAGAATTCAGAATATTCTTAAACGTAGTCAGTCTCATTCTACTCCTTCAAACACTCATGAGCTCGGCGATATTCAGTTGAACCAAGTGCAGCAATGTGCTTCGATTGACAACCGTAACTTAAATCTGACACATCTGGAATATCTACTGCTTGAGCTTTTTGTCTTGCATCCAGGTCAAGTCTTCAGTCGAGATGAGATTCTAACTGCGATTAAGGGTGTGGAAGCTGATCTCTATACCAGGTCAGTTGACATACTGGTCAGTCGTCTACGTCAAAAAATCCAACCACTGGACTATATCAAGACAGTATGGGGTTCCGGTTACCGTATGGTAGGACCCATCCAATGAAACTTCGCCATAGACTCAGTATCCGCTTGATTGTACTGTTTATAATAATCAGCATCCTGATTATATTCGTACTCAACACTGGCTTTCGCTACGGTATACGTGACGAATTCAAACGTCTGGCGGAACCTCATCTGGTCGAATATGTCGATCACCTGCAACAGCAGATCGGTACACCGCCAGATATTCTCGCTGCTTCAGCATTGGCTGAAAGACTTAGCATCGATATTCAGATCAGTTCGCCTGGTGAACGCTGGTCCAGCAGTGACGATTTTCTCGATGAAGAGAGCCTGAATTTTCATCAGCATCAACTTTCAAGCGGGCGTATTGTTGAGGTCAGTCATCAAGCCAGCCGTTTCATAATGCAGTTACAAGAAGGTAATATCACTACCTTGTATATCACCAAACAGAAATTCAATAGCTCTCAATTACCCTTAATTGCTTCCATCACCATCGTTGTCGTGTTGCTTTTGATCGCACTGACCTATCACTTTGTTCGACGTCTTTTTCTGCCAATCGAGACCATTCGTCAAGGTGTGGCCAGTTTCGGTTCAGGAGACCTGAAATACCGTATCAAACTTCAACGTAAGGATGAGTTGGGAGAACTGGCCCACAGTGTCAACATTATGGCTGATGAGATACAGGGAATGCTGGAAGCAAAACGCCAGCTATTACTCGCAATCAGCCATGAGTTGAGATCCCCTCTAACCCGAGTGAGACTCAATGCAGAGCTTGTTGAACATGGTGATCCAAGGGAACGTATCATCCAGGATCTGAAACTACTGGAACAGCAGTTAAACGAATTGTTGGAAACCGAACGGCTGGAGTCCAATCATACAAAACTTGATCTGCAACTGGCTGATCCACTGCAATTGATCGATTCGGTTACAAAGGAGCATTTTGCAGATAGCCAGTGGCAAAGTCACTTTGATGAGAGTAACGGATTAATCCACTTGGACATTGCACGTATCAAGCTGTTAATCAAAAACCTGCTGGACAATGCCGAGCGCCACACTAACCTGCAACAAGGAGCGGTTGAAATCCATAGTCATATAACCAAGGAAGGCTGGCATTTTCGAGTCATAGATCATGGGGCCGGTATTGCTGAAGAGCATCTATCACACTTGACCGAGCCATTTTATCGAGTCGACAAAGCCCGCCAGAGATCCACCGGGGGATATGGATTGGGACTCTATCTATGCCGGGTCATCGCAGAAGCCCATGGTGGACAACTGACGATTGCGAGTCAATTGGGTAAAGGTACACAAGTCTCAGTAACCATACCTCATACTAGGGCCTGTTAACACTAATCCAATACGCTTAACCGGGCAAAGAGATTCCGGTTACTTTTTTGTACAATGAGACGGCATAAGAATCGGTCATTCCTGAGACAAAATCAGTCAGGCGTAACAACCTGGTATAGTCATCCTGTACAGGTATGGCATCATCTCCAATAAATTGTTCAGGTATCAAGCGAATCATCATCTGGCTTCTTGGGGTGGCGCTGGTACCGTGCTCAGCAACATCATCGATAATTGGAATAAACCGTTCAAGCAGTTCACTGATGACTTGAAAACCGGCCGTCTCTATCTCGATAACTTCCGGTGCAATATAGATCTTCTCCCCAGCTACCTGAATCAGACGATCCATCTCTTGGCGATGGGGAATAGAGCTCATCAATGGTTCGTCGAATTCACCTTTGAGAATCGCCGGCTCATGATCCAGAAAACAGCTTAGAATCTCACTGATGGCTTTACTGATCACCTTCGCACGTAAAAACTCAACTTTTTCCTTGTCGCCTCCAATACGCTTCAGTCGGGACGTTTGAATCGAGGAGTCGGCCAAAATATCACTGTAGAGATCAAGCGCCTCCTGGTAACTGATATGTCCGAGACGGAATCCATCCTCGATATCGATGACCCGATAACAGATGTCATCCGCAGCTTCCACCAAATAGGAGAGCGGGTGACGATGCCAGATAGATAACACGGGATCCCTTCTTATCAAGCCAACCGCCTTGGCTACGGTTTCGAAATTCTCCTGATCCTGCGCTGTGAACCCTGGTTTTTTGGCACTGACCCCATCGAAACGCCCTTTGCCGATGCAGGACTCTCTCGGGTATTTGGTGAATGCTGCCAGGGTGGCGCAGGTCAATTGCAGCCCCCCCGGGTTATCGCGATTCTGCAATCTGGTAATTACCCGAAACCCCTGGGCATTACCTTCAAAATTCAGGAAATCCTCCCGTTGGCTGCCATTGAGCACGGCAACGCGCTGCCTGCCGTAGTCAGCGGTTTCCGCCCAATGACGAATTGCATCTTCGCCTGAATGCCCGAACGGCGGATTCCCGATGTCATGTGCCAGGCAGGCTGCGGCGCAGATATCACCAAAATCCGATGCCTCGTATCCTTTCAGCTTGTGCCTGGCGATGATCTGTTCACCGACCAGGGTACCCAGGGAACGACCAACGCTTGATGACTCAAGACTATGAGTTAGGCGGGTCCGGACATAATCGATTTTGGAGAGGGGGAAAATCTGAGTCTTGTCCTGCATTCGTCTGAAGGCGGACGAGAAGACAATACGATCAAAATCCCTTTGAAAATCCGTGCGGGAAGTTGTACTGGTCGGTTGATCTTTCGATCCAAGACGTTGGCGGGATAAGAGTTGTGACCAAATCATCGACATGGGTCGATTCTATCCTTAAATATAGTGCTAATGTGATTGTTGTTTGGCTGTGAATGATAGCGACAGCTTGCGACAGAATCACCCCAGTATATGGGATTTCCACTGAAATAACCTGTTTCTGCAAACAAGCTGAGCAAACCGTAAGCTAACCTCAAGGACTCAGCCGAAACACAGAGTCCCACACCGGACACTCCTATCCGAAACCCGAGTATAAGTCATTATTTTATTTTTATTCAGTTACTTACAGCATCGTTAGCCAACCTTTCATCGGTTTCCCTGCCACCTTTGAGTGCGATGATTCCGGCCAGTCCGATCAGGAACGCACCAAATACAAACTGCAGGCTCAGGGTCTCTCCCCACAACAGATAGCCATAGGCGGCGCCAAACAGGACGGATGTATAGGTGAATGGGCTTACTCTGGCAGCGGTCGCTATGGCATATCCACGCGTCAAGAGCAGTTGGCCCAATGTGCCGAATAATCCCAGCAGTGCAAATAACCACCACTCCGTGACGGTGGGTTGTTGCCAATTCCAGCCCATCGGGATTGCAGAGATCAATGTACTCAACAGTGCGAAGTAGAAGACCACTCTGATTGAAGGCTCTGTTTTGCCTAACCGACGCAGGCTGACTTTAGCCAATGAGGCAAAAACACCCCCCAGAAGGCCGATCAGGGCGATTTGATTGAACTCACCACCTGGATTCAGAACCAGAATGACACCGACAAAGCCGATTCCGATCGCCAGCAGGACAGTGCGATACATAGGTTCACTCAGCCAATACCAGGCAATCAAGGGCATGAAGAGTGGTGACGTCATTTTCAGCAGCATGCCATCAGCCAGCGGCAGATTGGCTAACGCATAAAAAAAGCAGTACATGGCGGAAACGCCTGCAACAGAGCGTAGCAGATGCAGGTGAAACACCTGGGTTTTCAGGCGAACAAAGCCAGCACCCCAGACCAGAGGCAGTAGCAGAGCAACTCCAAAGAGATTTCTCATGAACACAGCCATTTCGCTTGGCAGGCTTTGTGTCAGTTGCTTTACGACAGCTCCCATAGAGGCAAACATAAATTCAGAGAGCAGGATAAACAGTGCTCCCAATAAAATATTTTGCTTATAAAACATGGTCTTAATTAAGATACAAACTATTTGCGGTTAACCTGATCGAGAATATTAAATTTGTTTAAATTCCTGTAAATGAGTACAAGTGACATCGCTTCAATCGTATAGTGTGTGGCAGAATTGCCAATCTAACAGATTCCGAGAGGATAAGTTCAAATGTTTGACCAAACTCGCAGCCCGTTTATCGCCCTGCTACTGATTCTGCTCAGCGGCTGTTCCAGTGTCTATTACGATACGATGGAGAGCGTCGGTTATCACAAACGGGATATTCTGGTGGATCGGGTCGAAGCCGCAAAAGATGCCCAAAGTGATGCCCAGGAGCAATTCAAGTCAGCACTTGACCAGTTTGCATCGGTTATCCGCTTAGAAGAGAGTGATCTAAAGCGTGCCTATGACGATCTAAACCACGAATTTGAATCGAGTGAGAGTGCGGCCCAAGAGGTCACGGACCGGATTGACAAGGTCGAATCTGTTGCAGAGGATCTGTTTGAAGAGTGGCAGGAAGAGTTGGAACTCTACGAAAATCAAAAATTAAAAGCCGCCAGTAAACAGCAATTGAGTAAAACCAAGAGCCGCTACCAGGGAATGCTCAAATCGATGCGTCAAGCTGAGCGGACCATGCAACCCGTACTCAATAACTTCCGTGACAATGTACTCTATCTGAAACATAACCTGAATGCACAGGCCATCGGCTCGTTAAGAGGAGAGTTCGGTAATCTGAAAGCGGATATTACCAATTTGATCAATCGCATGAACCAATCGATAAAACGTTCAGACGAATTCATACGCGATATGCAGAGTGCAAACTAAGATCTGTTAACACTAATCGAATCGGTCCTGGCATATTGTCTTATCCCTTTTTCATTCAGCCAATACGCTGCAACTGTGACGGCCTAGGCATACGTTTGCATAATGATACAGGATATCGATACTTCGTGATGATATCAGACATAGACAATACCGATTAAGAAGATGCACTACTTTCGCGGCAGCTCTCTCTCCTCATATCATCCACTTTACCATCTGCATCATCTGGTCGCGGTTCTATTTTTAGTTTCCATAGCCTTCTCTTCCCACCTGTTTTTCAATGGTTTGGGTGGACATGACCTGATTCTCATGACCGCCGTAATTTGTGGCTATATGGCACTCAATATTGGGGCTAATGATGCCGGCAACAACATTGGCCCCTTGGTTGGCTCTGCAGTAATCACTCTCTCCGGCGCTGTGGCATTAGCCGCCATATTTGAGTTTTTCGGAGCATTCCTCGCGGGCAGAGAAGTTGTCAGCACGATAAAGCACGGTATTGTAGAGCAACAGCAACTCGGTGGTGCCAGAGAGATTGTACTGGTGATGATCAGTGCTCTGCTTGCCAGTGGCCTCTGGTTGAATATCGCCACCGCCACAGGCACACCGGTATCCACTACCCATACCATCGTTGGGGGAGTACTCGGTGCCGGCATTACAATTGGTGGAGCTTCAGTTGTAAATTGGCAGGCACTGGGAACGATCGGCATCAGCTGGTTCCTTTCTCCCCTGTTGGGTAGTGCGATCGCTGCACTGCTCCTCTATCTGATCAAGCGCAATATCACTTACCAGATAGAGATGTCTCGCGCTACTGAACGACTGGTTCCGGTGTTTGTAGGCTTAATGGCCTTCACCTTCACCACCTATCTGCTTACCAAGGGACTGAAAAGCAGTTGGCGGACAGATTTAACCACCGCACTGCTTTGTGGTTTGAGTGTTGGCATCGGTACTTTTTTAATTATAAAACCAATCATCAAACAACATGTGGCACTTTTGCCCAATACAAAATCCGCGGTTAACCGTCATTTCAATATTCCGCTTCTCATTGCCGCAGGATTATTGAGCTTCGCCCATGGATCCAATGATGTTGCTAATGCAATTGGCCCTGTTATTGCCATAAAAGAAGCATTGGATTCCGACCAGAGTATAAGTCATACGGCGCTGCCTACCTGGGTACTGCTGGTTGGAGCCATCGGAATTCCACTGGGAATTGTGTTATATGGAAAACGCATGATCAAAACCATCGGTAATGAAATTACTGAATTTGATCAAATCAGAGCATTTTGTGTTGTCACCTCGGTAACCATCACAGTTTTGCTTGCCAGCCTCCTGGGCATCCCAGTAAGCAGCACTCATACTACTGTTGGGGCTATATTCGGAATTGGTTTCCTACGGGAAAACCTGAAAAAACAATACGCTGTCTCCATGGAAATCTTGAAGCGCCAAGCGACCAAACAAAATCAGCAGGAGATCGATAATTTCATCCATCAGTTTGATGAATCGTCATTTCATGAAAAGGGTAAGCTCCTGAAAAGTCTCAATGGAAGTGACATAATCTCAAAGATCACAGAGAAGGACAGAAAATCACTCAACAAGCTGCATCGGAAGGAGCTGGTAAAGCGATCGACATTTATACGTATCCTCATTGGATGGGTAATCACGCTTCCAGTTGCCGGCCTGCTCGCTTCTTTAATATACACAATACTGGACTCAACAAACCTAATAGCTGTTGGTTGATCATTTATAACCAAGTATTTTCATGCGTAATTGAGAACCAGTCAGGTAGTCAAGAATATTGCAGAGCATCATCCTTTTGACTAACAACTCTTTTCCTACCATTTTACTGTAGCAAGAAAAGCCTCCCATTGGGGCAGATTTTAATATCCCTCCTTTCATGCCATAATCAGCTTGAAAGAGTGGAATTTACAGCACACCAATTTATAAACTGCGTTTATACCTATACTGTGGCTGTCAGCAGGACGTGGTTAGTTGGTCTCTGAAGGTAACTGACCTGTTTCATGACTATTTCCTGCCCAAGCAATAAGAGACAATTTCAGTCAGCATCTGCTCGAACGAAATCCACACATTCCCACCTGTTTCCAATCCATTTAATCAGCACACTGCTTATTATCTACTGCAGTCAGGCTACCAGTTCTGACTCCAGTCAGGATCAGGAGTTACACAATCTGCTCTCCTTACTTGAAAGCCAGACGGAACTGGCGACCAAAAGCAGAATGAATACGGACTATATTCCTGGCATGGCAAGCATTCTCTATGGTGACGAGCTGTTGGCTCGAGGTGCCAGAACCGTCTGGGAAGCTCTGGGGCTTGTACCCGGTATAAGTTTAGGAATGGAGTTCACAGGCGAGAAACAGATTCTCAGCAGAGGGGTTGGGCATGGATATGCTTCAGGAAATGTAAAAATACTCCTCGATGGAGTTTCCTTGAATTCGACTCTACTGGGTACTGCCAATCCGGCCCTCAACCTACCGATTGAACAGATAGAGCGTATTGAGGTTATACGTGGTGCCGGTGCATCTGTTTATGGTGAGTATGCCTATGCGGGTGTCGTCAATATTGTTACCAAACAAGCTTCGACAGGTCTACATACTCATTATGAAGATGATTCTCACTATGGTTTGGGTGGTTATTGGCAATGGTATGACCCCGCTAACGATCTGACTGCTTCAATCAATATCTCAGGACTTAAGGGCGATGGCCATAATGTGGAGGTTGAAGAGGATGCCTGGTACCACACTGGTCAGGCAGAGCTCTCGAATGCACCTGGACCAACAAACGAGGCCAAAAAATATCTGGGTCTGTTTTTTGATTTAAAGTGGCAGGGATGGTTTGCCTCGGTAAAACTGCTTGATGATGCCTATGGTGATCATTATGGAATAAATCATTTCCTTCCTCCTGCAGATGACCGCCTTGCATCCAGGCAGACTTACAACTCTTATCGTTTCGGCAATCACCACAGGCTCAGCGATAAAATTCGCACAGAAATCAAATTTGAAATTCTGGAACATGAACGGGACAGGGATCAGCTCTATATCTATCCTGCAGGATTCATTACCCCCTACCCTATTTATCTTGATTCACACTACAAAGAGAAAAAATACGAGATTTCTGCCGATATCTATTGGCGACCCAACACTCAACATGAAACACTGCTGACTGTTAAATCCACCGACACCTCAATTGAAGAAGCTGACTGGCAGTGGCCTGATCTCCCATTTGAGCTACCCCCGAACTGGATAGATACTGAGCGGGAAAGACACATTTTCACTTTGATTGCACAGGATCAGTATCGGTACAGCGAAGCATTTACATTAACAGCAACCTTGCGCTATGACGACTACAACGATCTCGATAATCCCACAAGTCCAAGATTAGCCGGTGTCTGGCGGGTCTCTCCTGATAACATTGTAAAACTTCAGTTTGCCCGAAGTTTCCGCCCACCTACTTTCTATGAGTTACAAAATCCTGGCAAGGGTAAACTCTCGTTGAGCGCAATCAACAGCACTGAAATAGCCTATATCATCAAAAAAAATGACTGGCGCAGCAATTTCATCGTTTTTCAATCTGATTTAATCGACCCTATATTTTTTGATGAACTCAACTTTGGCGGCTACATCAACGCTGAGGATGCACGACTTAAAGGATTTGAGTTTGAGTATCAACAACGCTTAGGAAACAATTTTAAACTGGATGGCAATCTCTCCTATGTGGACGCGAATTTTAAGAATAGTGGTGAAGATCTACCGGGTGGCGCTGAATGGCTGGCAAATTTGGGAATAATCTGGAAACCCATAGAGGACTGGTCAACCTCACTGCAAGTAACCTATGTAGGTGAACGTACCCGTGCAAATCTCGATACCCGTTCCAACTTATCTGCTACCACACAATATGATCTAACCATAGGTCACTATGGAACCATACCTGGATTAAAGTTTCTTTTTGGCATTAAAAATCTGACTGACGAAACCATCAGATATCCCCAACAGTTGACCACCAATTTTGCAGGAGATGCATTTTTACCCTATCCCGATGACTACCACCGTCCTGGACGACGCTGGTGGTTATCTTTGAACTACGACATACAGTAACAACGGGCCCTTTACTACTGTTGTCTTATGCCCAGTTGCTTATAAAGACTTGCCAATCAAGGCACAAGGAGCGAGATTTGATTATTCCACAGGGTCGAAGAGCAGCAACGGACAGCCCGTTTTCGTTTGCAGCCAATCTGATAATTTGGACTGGGGTTCACGAGTTCTGAACAATCCCAGAGACTTGCTAACATGGAGAACATAGCAATCAGCAAAGAAATGAGTCGCTCCCTATGGAGGGGTGTTGTTCTACTCATACTGTTGCTTAGCAGGACTTGCTTTGCCGATGTCCTCTGGCCTGAAGACAAGCAACGACTTAACGTCGCCATAAATATTCTACCTGCATGCCTGATGGCAGACCTTACTCTGTCGGATAAGCTCTCATCAAGCGGAAAACTCCGCATTCTGGTTCTTCACGAGAATCAGCAAAAAGTCGCTCTGACCGTATCCGCAGGACTGCTGGCACTAAAATCAATCGCCAACTTTCCACTCGATGTCGAAATCATCTCCACCTCTGACAGACAAAAACCGAATCTTTCTCCAATTGCAGCACTGTTTGTCGCCACTCCCGGTATTAACTCGGAGATATTAAATAATTGGGTTGAATATAAACAAACTACGGTATTCTCCCCTTTTTCCGGCGATGTTGAACGCGGTGCTGTTGCAGGTATTTACGTTACTGACCGAATCCTGCCTTATATCAATCTTGCCCAGGCCAAAAAAGCCGGCGTAGTTTACAAGCCATTTTTTCTACGTATTGCAAAGCAGTATTATGAATAGGAACAGGCGACAAAATGGACCCTCGATGCTGGCTAAGAGTCATAGCCTGATATTGGTTTTTACAGCCCTGGGCATTACTCTCGGAATTTTAATCGGAACTTATTGGTATTTGACTCTTGAACCCAGATTAGTAGCTCATGCGCAATCCCAAGCAAATACTTTAGCACAGGCGCAGGCAACCCTTCTGAGTAAACCGCTGAGCATAACAAATCAAGCTCTCCTTGAGTTGAAGTTGACGCAGGCTATGGATAGCATCTTACTGATTCGGGATCCTTCAATCGAATCACCGCTGATTCAAAGAATTGAAATTGAAATTGACTACACAATGGTCAATGTTCCACCCGAGAGTTTTCCCCTAAGTAGAGGAAAAGAAGAGTGTGCAGACTGCTTTGTTTCAGAAGTACCGCTATTCCATGAGTACTCCCGTTCACTGATCGGTATAGCACGTATATACACCGGGCGAGACTTTATCGATAATCTAATAAATAACGTCCAGCAAAAGCTCTTAATATCCAGCATTATTCTGATGTTGTTACTTATTCTTGCATGGGCTACAGCTGAGTGGCTGTTATCTAAGTTACGTCAAAGTCAGTCCAATTTACAGTTGATCATAGATGCTGTTGCTGATCCACTTTTTGTGTATGGCACGGAAAGTGATCTACTTCTGAAGAATAAAGCAGCAGAATCATTGGCCTCTTCAGAACTGATGATGAATGGAAACATCGGAAGCCCAGACTACTTGCCACCCCGGGAGATGATATCCAGTGTGATTCGAAAAGGTCGATCAATCAAGTACATTCACACCGTAAAACGATCTCACGGAAAACCACAACGCATGGAACTGCAAGCCAGCCCACTCTCGATCGATGATACTATGGCTGTTGTCATCACTTACCGAGATATAACAGAACATCTCGAAATCGTGGATGAACTCCAGATCAAGAAACAACAGCTTCAGCAGTTAGCGGAAAAGGACTCACTGACGCAACTACCCAATCGTTTTCTGTTTACTAAATTGCTCAATCAGGCAATCTCACGCGCAGACCGTACCAACAGTATTTTGGCCATCCTCTTTCTCGACCTTGATCGATTCAAAGAGGTGAACGACAGCCTTGGACACGATGCGGGAGATGAACTGCTGATCACTACCGCCAATCGATTGCTCCATGCCATACGGTCCGGTGATGTGGTAGCCCGTCTGAGTGGCGATGAGTTTGTCATTTTATTGGAAAACACCAAGCGCACCGAAGATGCCTCGTCTGTAGCCCGACATATCATAAAAACCATCCGCCAACCGGTCACACTGCAAGGCAAACGGTTACAACCGGCCGTAAGTATCGGAATCAGCATATACCCAAATGACGGCAAAAACGGTGAACGATTACTGCAGAACGCCGACACTGCAATGTACCGAGCAAAACGTCAAGGTAGAAATACTTTCAGACTGTACAACACAAGCATGACTGAATCCATACAGGAGCGCATCAATATCATCGGCGAACTTGAAAGCGCTACTGAAGAAAATAACTTTGTCATGTTATATCAGCCACAAATTGACCTCTATTCAAAGAAGTTGATCGGTGTCGAGGCCCTACTGCGTTGGAAAAGAACAGATGATGATCTGGTATCACCCTACGAGTTTCTTGAACTTGCTGAAGAGATGGGGCTTACTCAACTGATAGGTCAATGGGTCTTGTACAATGTCTGTATCCAGACAGCACAGTGGCATAGTGACAATCTGGCTCCTCCAAGAGTCGCCATCAACATCTCTGCGAGTGAACTCCTGCATGATGATTTTCTAACCAATGTGGAGAATATCCTGCACACAACCGGTTGTGCCGGTGAGTGGCTGGCTATGGAAGTGACTGAGAATCTTTTTATACATAGGTTAGATGAAGCAGCAAATCGTCTACAACGATTGAAAGAGATGGGTATTTCTATCGTGATCGACGATTTTGGAATTGGTTACTCCTCATTGGCACGATTAAAAAAGCTACCGATCGACCTACTCAAGCTCGATAAAGTTTTTTTGGAGAACCTCAACAAGGATAGTGGTAATCTGGCAATCGTTCAGACTGTAATTGACATGGGACAGAGGCTGGGAATCGAAGTTCTTGCGGAGGGAGTGGAAACGGCTGAACAAGAAACGCTTCTCATCCTATCAGACTATCGAATTGCCCAGGGGTACCGCTATGGCAAGCCTATATCCGCCGAGCATTTCCGCGATAGGCTGTTGGACTCATAATCTGCTTTCAGAGCAGATGAGGATCAGGTCAGTAGAGTTGATGTGTGACGCCCATCCAGACAGGCAGCGACAGATCAACCTCGAATTGATAATCGACTGATTAAGATTTCGGCTCGATACTTAACTCTCAGCAACCGATGGTTTCGCATTCTGGATAACCGGCAGGTCATCGGGAGGTGGCATACGTTTCACAATACCATCAGGTACCTCGCCTCGACCCGCCTGGTATATGGAACCTGACTCAAGCACGAAACAGATCATGACAGTCAGCAGGGTTGGTACTACCGCAACCCGAGAGATCGCCACCATCATGATTTCCCCTTTGGAACTGCCGGATGTGGCCATCATGGCCATGCCGAGAATCACTGCACTGATCGTGTAACCAACCATCAATATCCGAGTGCGGTTGGCCGACAATCGCCAGTGTGCGGCCACAAACCAGGGATCCTGCTGTCGGGTCTGCCCAGCTTTGAACCAGATGAAGCTGATTACCAGAAGTGAGAGCGCCAGAGGTATCAGAAACCCCATCAAACCCACATCGAGTACGATTGAGGCCGGTGCGGCAATCAGATGACAACCCACTAAGTTCAGCATCGACAGCTCATGAGGGGTTTTGGCACGTTTGCGAATCGCTTCATCTACATCAAATTGCATAGTCTTAATCTCTACGGGCCCAGCAACATCCAATGCCGAACGGACCGACATCACCTATAACTAACTGAATAATATAATAATCCTGTTTTTCGGCTCAGGTAAAGTGCCAAATCACCACGCCAGGATATCTATTAAATATGACACAAATACCACCTCTCTATCCTTGATATTACGCAACGGAGAGAAAGCCATTCGATCTGGTTCGATCTAGGCATATTAGGTTATATCCTGAAAATAATCTTTTGATGTAGGCATTTAGGCTCAGTAGATCCTATTCCTGCCGTCCCTGTTAGCTTGGACAAAGCACCACAGCAGCCATTTCACGCCACACCAGTATCTATCCCTGATTGTAAAAAGAGAAGCCACTTTCACTCTGTATGGTTGACTGCAAAGCAGACACAGCTGGATTGTTTGGAATCTTGTTAACAGATCCTTGTTAATGGTTTTAAACCCAAACTGACATTTTTTCTTAATTTTTGGTTGACCTGGGAGAATATTTCCTTACACTATCGCGCTCTTGTCTTCGGAGCGGTAGTTCAGTTGGTTAGAATACCGGCCTGTCACGCCGGGGGTCGCGGGTTCGAGTCCCGTCCGCTCCGCCACTATCCAACTGACCATTCCATTCGTCAGCAATAGCTAGCCCGATAAGTCTCCTCATCTCCTGACACTCATTTAGCAACTCGCAAGGCTCCTCTGACAAACCAGTTAAGTGATCGCTATCACCTGTGCGAAGACCTGGATACGATTGTCCAGCACAACAGCAGATTGGCGCATAGTTAGGCTCAAATTCCCCAAAGGCATGGCCTTCAAGCAACAACTTCACACTGCTTTCTTATATATAGTATCCCTAGTAGGCATTTATTTCCTCATTCTATAAGATTGTTCGTTTGTTACCCAATTCAATCAGATTCTAAATCTGTCATCTGCTCGAATATTTGTGGTAAGACCCTGTTCCTGTGAGCTTCTTGATCATATTTTTTGATACAAACCACAGTATTGCAGAGAAGAACTACCTACCCTTCTTTGCAATCACAGAATCATCCTCCATCTGTCATCATGACATTAGGGACCAGCACAGCAATATGGATGCGTTAAAAAAGATCTCACCCAACAATATTCTGTATCTTCTTCTCTCTCTGTTGTTGACCGGCTGTATAGAAGAGAACACCGCCCCTGAAGCAGAAAATGATCGTGCCACTCTGTCACAGGGGGATAGCATTCTCATCAAAGTGTTGGACAACGACAGCGATGCCAACAGTGACCCTCTGGAGGTTACCAACCTCTCCTCACCGGAAAAAGGACGAGTAACGCTGCAGACTGATGGCTCGGTACTCTACCAGCACGATGGAAGCGATGCAGCCCAGGACCAGTTTACCTACACCGCCTTTGACGGTGCGCTAGATTCCGCACCAGCGACAGTCACTCTGACCATTCAAAGCAGTGAAACCAACCCAGATGGGGATGCAGAGGTCACCCCATCCCCAACCACTGTCAATCAACGCCCCATTGCCACCAATGATCAGTTTCAGCTCGAGTCGGGAGCGCAGACCTCGCTGAACCTGTTACAGAACGATCAGGACCCTGATGGCGACCCGCTGCAGATCGCCCACCTGACTGATCCACAATATGGCTCTCTGCAACTCTCAGTCGATGGCACGATTGTGACCTACCGCCACAATGGCTCGGATGCTGTGCAAGATCAGTTCAGCTACATAATTACGGATGGCAGAAACCAGTCTCAACCGGCTCAAGTTACCATTCGAGTTAACAGCTCAAATCAAGCTCCGCAATTCACCCAGTCAGGGCAAAGTCGTTCGATTGCCATCGATGAACTCTATTCTTTGGTTTTCCAGGCAGTCGACCCGGACGGTGACGAGTTGACCTATGATGTCACGGGCCTTCCCTACTGGCTGGTCTACGCAGCGGAGACAAGAACCATCTCAGGCTCCCCTTCCTGGGAGGAGCTGGGTCAGCGGTATCAGATTGTCATATCGGCTTCTGACGGAATCAACGTCACTGAAAACCAGTTCACCCTGAACATAGAGCAGACACAAACCGTGACAGATGAAATGGCGCACCGCTTGTTGCTCCAAAGCACCTTCGGCCCGGTGCAGAGTGACATAGACCAGGTAAAAAGCCTTGGTATCAGTGGTTGGGTCGACCATCAACTGAATATGAATTCTGCCTATAGCAGCCCAACAGACGGTTGGAAAACCCAACTGGAGCGTACGCAAGAGATTGCAGTGCAGGCTGAACCCGGCATTGATTGGTATGAGAGCAATCAGATTTTCAATCAACAGCCTCACAGCAGCTCTGTCAAGGATTATCAGATGGCCGCTTGGTGGGAGAACGCCTTGGGTGCCACAGCACCGAACCGTCAACAGATCGGTACTGACCAGCTACGCCAACGCGTCGCTTATGCTTTGAGCCAGCTGCTTGTTGTTTCCACCAGCAGCCCGACGATGGTATCTCGAGGCGAATCCCTGGCTGTCTATTACGATCTGTTAACGAAACACGCTTTCGGTAATTATCGGCAGCTGCTGAAAGAGATCTCCATCAGCCCCGCCATGGGAGTCTATCTGTCCCACCAAGGCAATCGCAAAGCCGATCCGGATACGGGTTCACGCCCCGATGAAAACTTTGCCAGGGAGATCATACAACTCTTTACCATCGGACTGTACGAATTGAATCTGGACGGTTCACCAAACAGGGATGGCGATCATACAACTTATCCTGACCAGGGCAACCATACCGTTGCCACTTACACACAATCCGATATTGAAGAACTGGCAAAGGTGATGACGGGTTGGGATCTTGCTGATAATCATCGATTCGGTCAACTCCGCTCCAGCAGTGGCAACTATACCGTGCCGATGGTTTTCAATCCCACGATGCATGAGGATGAGGCAGCGGAAGGTGGCGATGGCAGGATTACCCTGATGGGACGAATCCTGTTGCTCAATGCCGGTTCGGATCAGAGCGGTCTCGACAGCGCCCTGGACAGACTGTTTGCCCATCCCAACGTTGCCCCCTATGTCAGTAAGCACCTGATCCAGAGATTGGTAACCTCGAATCCCACAGCACACTATGTGGCTCGTATTGCCCAGATCTTCAACAATAACGGGCAGGGCGTAAAAGGAGATCTGAAGGCGGTCGTACGGGGAATCCTGCTCGATCCTGAGGCGCGTGATGAGAGCTATCAGTCAAACCCGGCCTATGGCAAAGCTAAAGAGCCCCTGTTGGCGATAACCCAATTACTCCGTGCAGCTCATGTCACGCCACTGAATGGTTGGTTGAGCAAGCAAAATGTTGCCATGAATCATGTCTATTGGTACCGGGAACCTGAAAAACAGATTAACCAGGCCGCGATGCGCTCACCATCTGTATTCAACTTTTACAGTCCCGGCCATGTCCCGAGTGATCCCTACTTTACCAGCCATCAGCTGGTTGGACCGGAGTTTCAGATCCAAACCTCACAAATGCTTGTGGACTACAACAATCTGGTAGTGACCCTGATATCAAATCTTGAAAAAAACAGGATCATTAAAAATAGTGGAGAGTCTCTGAACGAGTTTGCCAGCTCGCGAAGACACTACAGCCTCTCACTGCTGACCAACTTCGACACTGAACTCCGCCTGTTCGAACAAGCGCTGGAGAACGACTCGAATGGTGATTTTTCAAGCCTTAAAGATGACACCATGGACAGTAGTGGTGATACGCCAAAATCCAGGGGGATCAATGCACTGATAGATCATTTGAATCTGCAACTGTTGGGCAGGAAGATGAGCGACGAATATCGTGATGCCCTAAAACATTATCTGATGGACAGTAGTTATACCAATTCGGGCAATAACATCGAAATTGCCAGGCGAATCGTTCAGGAAGCGTTCACTTTCATCACCACCTCCAGCGCTTACATGATTCAAAAATAGGAACCCAGTAAGGAAGTATATAAATATGGCAATGCATCGTCGTGGATTTTTGAAATCACTGGCCAGCCTTGGTTGTATCAGCAGTATGGGCAGCCTGGCACTCCCCAGGCAGGCCGTTGCTGCAGCACCGGATTTCAATGATTACAAAGCCTTGGTTTGCATCTTTCTGTATGGCGGCAATGATGCTTTCAATATGCTGATTCCTACCTCAACAGATGCCAATAAAGGCTATGATCCATATGCTGAGGCTCGGGGAAGCCTGGCAGTCAACAACAGCGACCTCGGCATTTCCCAGGTAACCACCAATAGTGGCAATCTGAATCAAGGTGTTCTTGGGGCAGGACAGCAAAATCCCTACAATCAGAATCTCGATCAGAACACCGCCTATACTGGGGGCATCTACCCGTTGAGTGATAAAGGCATTGACCTGGGTGTCAACGGCGTCATGCCGGAACTGGCTCAGTTGATCATCGACAACAGAACCTCAATTTTGGCAAATAGCGGTACTCTTGTCAGACCCGTCACCCGTGATGAGATTATTGATCATCGTGCGGATCTCCCTGTCTATCTTTTTGCCCACAATCATCAACAGCGTATTCTGCAAACCGGGCAGGCAAATAATCTGAATGATATCGGCTGGGCGGGAAAGATTGCGGACCAATGGCACAACATCAATCAAAATAGCCCGCTGGGACTGAATATCTCCTACGCCGGCAATGATCGCATGTTGATTGGCAACAGCTCATCTCCACTGGTTCTCAATCCGGGAAATGTCCCGAAGATCTATCATTTAAGTGGAGACAACAACACCAACTCCGATCGGCGAGCCCTTTTCAATGCCTTGGCGGGTATCGAAGGCTCCACAACAAGAGTTCAATTCGGAGCGGACAGGACGGATCGCGTGACTGAGCCATTCAGAACGCTCTATAACAGCAAGGAGTTGAATGCAGTCGCAACCTTTGATCAATTGAAGCAGAGTTGGGACAGCTTGGAGATCAACTATGCAACCACCGGATCCTATGGAGAAACTCTGTTCGATATTCCGACTGCGCAACAACTTGGCTTTAACCAGCCAATTCGTGGCAATCTGATACGCCAACTGGAAGCTGTGGCCAAAATGGTTCATCTTGGGGCATCAGGGAATCTGGGTGCTGAGTTCAATCGACAGATCTTTTTTGTTGAACTCGGTGGATTTGATACCCATGCCAGCCAGGCATCACAACACCCCCTGCTTCTGAGGGAGTTAAGCCTTGGTCTTTGGAAATTCCAGAAAGCAATGGAGGAACTGGGATATGCTGACAGTGTCACCAGTTTTACCATGTCCGACTTTGGCCGTACGTTGAGTTTCAACGGCGATGGAACCGATCATGCCTGGGGATCACATCAGCTGGTTATGGGTGGATATGGCAGTGGTGATTCCGGAACACTCCGAGGTGGAGAGATGATCGGCGAATTACCGGAGATGTTACTATCAGGCAATGATGACTACAGTAACAAAGGACGGATGATCCCTACCCTCTCCCAGGATCAGGTCAATGCACCACTCACACAATGGTTTGGTGTCGATCAAAGCCAGATTTCAAATCTGTTTCCTAATATCAGGAATTTCCAAACCGGAACTGGTATCGAAACGGCTTTTGCACCAATCTTTGCGTAGAGTACTAGGGCCTGTTAACACTAATCCAATCCGAGGGGATTATCTGGATCGACACCCTCCATGAACGGTTGATTTCGTAGCCGATGGGTGACCTGGTAAACCAGACCTATCCAGTTACCGATTACCGCTTCTGCCGTGTCGTGCCAGGTATTATCCAAACGCTCGATGACCAGTGACTCGGGAAACTCAGGTATCTCCTTGCCCAGTTTTTTCGCCTCATCGATCCTCTCATGGTACTCATCGAAGATTGCCTGACTAGTAAGGCTGAAGTAGTTTTCTGGGAACGGAGGATAGTCGCTACGAGCACCTGAAATATAGAGATTGACCTCACGCTTGTACTCTTTGAGCAGACTGATTGTGTCATATTCAGGATGCCCCTGAAAATAGACCACACGAAGCCCGTCCCCACTGACTGCCAGATGTACCCCGGCCTCTTCACTCTCAGCCAACACCTTCAGCCCAGCCTGGTCAAACTGTTCTCTTGATATTTGGTTGTAGCGTGAATGTGGCACATCAAATCGGGTATTAACATCATTCACCAAAGGGTGCGATGTATCCTTGACCCGATGACTGAAAACTCCCCACAGCTTATCACCCATATGAGTTCGTTGCTTACCATGATGGGACTGCACCACTGCATGGGTCGCAAGGCAGGAACATAGCACTGAGGTTACGTTTTCATGGGCCCAGTCGACAACCTCGGTCAGCGGTTTCCAGAAATCCTCCTGAGCCAGATCCGGATGGGTAACATTGGCGCCGGTAATGATCAAGGCATCCAGCCCATCCTGTTTGATCTGTTCAAAGGATTCATAGAAAGCATCGATATGCGCTTTTGCCTTTTCACCACGAGGCAGCACATCCAGAGTAAATGGATGTATAAAGAACTGGGCGATCGGATTCGCCTCACCCACCAAACGAAAAAACTGTCTCTCTGTAGCTTCGATTGCAGCGTCGGGCATCATGTTCAACAGACCGATGTGCAACTCCCTGATATGTTGGTGAGTTGCCCTGTCAGGTGAGAGAACGTTCTGACCCTCCTCCCGCAGACGATCAAAAGTCGGCAATTTAGTATGTGCTACCAATGGCATTTCAGGACTCCCGCTCGATTACTTGTTCCAGAAGCGTGAGAAAATCGGCTTCGCTTTTAACTTGCGACAGCTCATGGGTTGTTACTGTGTATCCATATTTAGCCGCAATCGACTCATAGCGTGGTATTCTGGCTCTGAACAGCTTAGGGAATACCCAGCGGATAAAATCATTCGGTTCGATAAGAGAAACATAGTCCACACCTTTGCTTTCCATGTACTCAGCCAACTGTTGATCCAGAAATGCTTCTCTGTAGTAGAGGGGCTTCGGATGGGATACTGAACGAGCGATCAATGACTGCTCATCCTCCTCACTCGCTCTGATATAGAGAATCAATGAATGTCTATCAAGAAACTCTAACAGTCCCGGTTCGTCCAACTCGCAAAGACTGCCTCCCACATCGTTTATGAAGTGGTTATAGCCATAAATCAGCTTTGCCTTTCGCATAAAAGCAGGCACATCGTACATGGCAGCAATCTCTGCCTGTCTGTGCAGATTCTGACGCCGTTTGAATTCGGTCAAGGACAATCCACCAAGCTCAGGATCTCCCAACATACCAAGAAAGGTGGAGACCGGATTCAGATTATGAAATGTGACATTACTGCGGATAAAGATCGAATCCGAGTGGAGTAGATCTCTCAGCAATGGCACACTCATGGCCTGTTCTTTGATGGTATCCAGAATGGGTTCATCGAGATAGCGGGTACCGATACGATAGTCTCCGGAGTAGTGAAACCAATTACTGCGTCGTAACAGATTCGAGAGCCGTGTCTTCCCCACACCAGACATACCCATCAAAGTGACGCTTTTTCTATCCCACTTACGGAATTGTTCCGGACTCAATCTCACTGCCAGTTTCTCCTATCGCAAGAGGCGCACATTCTACGGAGAAGCCAGGTTGGATGAAAGTCATACAGGAAAAATTGAGATAATGAGAATCATTTTCAAAATACTCTCTGATTTTCGATTCTCCTGGATTCCATCACCACCGCCTTCAATCTGGAGTGTGTTTGAAGGAACAAGGCAGAATCCGATTCTTCCAGAAGAAGACAAACAACCTTTTTGTTTTATTTATCAAAATGTTATTAGGTATATTCAGAAAGACTCGGTCACCCAAGAGTGGTAGTCGCCGAGCTTAAGGAATCTTCGCATGACGATAGGCTATTCTACTCGGTAAAAAAATGCCTGAGAAACAAGATCGATACCCCGCTTAACAGTCTGATCAGGTGGTGAGATCAAAACAACCGGCTGTGACCTGGACGGCTTCAGGCCCATATCGTCACGACCACTCTTCGGCATCTCACGTTGGATCTCTCAGTATCGTGCTATTCCAGTACGCCACCACACTCCAGCCTCCACATAGCAGTCTCTCAGTTATGCCAGTATCAGGCATAAGATTTACATGAGACATCGCTGTCAACCAACTGTTTTTACTAAATATCATTTCAGGACAAAATATTGCCAGGAAGCGTGCCCGGAACGGCCCACTGTAAGCATCATCCAGAGTTATCTCTTCACAGATGCAGTTTCCATCTGTTAGCGGAGTGACGTCGCCAACGCTCGTTTCCCAGTAGCAGGATCGTTCTCAATCTGTCAGGCCCTATTCAATGGGAACACTGAAGATCGAAGAAGTGTCTTGCCAGCTGCCCTGTTGCGATTGATCCAATTCCAGTCGATCAGGCAGACAGAGAGGATGCCTAAGGCGGATCTGTATCACTGATCACAGTCGTGTTAGATTGTAAAATAAGTTAACATTTCGGGAAGTTAATTCACTATCGCTGTATGGCACTTTGGTTCTCTGTATCGGGCGCGAAGACCTTATCAGTCAGCAACCATGCCGAATGGAGCGCCAATTCCGATTGGCTGTTGAATTTCTGAATGAACTTCAACAAACGATCAAGCATTGAGACTGTTAGCCGTTATTGAAGCAGACAGGGACAAGCGAGCACAGAATCCACCTAAAGACTGCAAACACCTATCACTATGCCCCATGTACTTATTATTGATGACCAATCAATAACCCGCATGATTCTTCAAGAATTGGTCGGTTCAATTGATGCTGATGTCTCATCTACCTGTTTTGCTGATCCCACTGAAGCCTTGGATTGGGCCAAAACCCATGAAATAGACCTCGTAATCACCGATTACAAAATGCCTCAGATGGATGGCATAAAGTTCATCAAGTGGTTAAGGCGTATACCTGGCTGCAGCGACGTACCCGTGATGATTGTTACCTGCGTGGAGGACCAGTCGGTTCGCTACTCCGCCCTCGAATCCGGCGCCAACGACTTCATCACCAAGCCAATCGATCATACTGAGTGTAAGGCCCGCTGCAACAACATGTTGACCATGAGTCATCAGCGAAAAATGATCAAAGATCGAGCGCTTCTACTGGAACAGGAGATCCGCAAAACCACTCAGGAGTTGCACGACCGGGAACAGGAAACCCTGATGCGTCTGGCAAAGGCTGGCGAGTACCGGGATGAAGATACCGGTAATCATATTTTAAGAATCTCCAGGTATTCTCTACTAATTGCCAAAAAACTGGGGTTATCTCAAGAACGCTGCGATTTGATTGCACAGTCAGCTCCTATGCATGATATAGGCAAAATCGGTATACCTGACGCAATCCTGCTCAAACCCGGTAAATTGACCGCGGAAGAGTACAACATCATGCAACGACACACGCTACTTGGATACGAAATACTCAAAGACAGCTTATCGAAGTATATTCAAACTGGTGCGATCATTGCTCTGAACCATCATGAAAAATACAACGGAAAGGGCTATCCAAATAATTTGAACGGCGATGAAATACCTCTGGAAGCCAGAATTGTGGCAGTTGCTGATGTTTTTGATGCATTGGTATCAGATAGACCCTATAAAAAAAGCTGGTCAATCGAAAAGGCCATTGACTATATTAGCCAAGAGAGAGGATCCCATTTTGATCCAGACTGCGCCGATGCATTTCTCAGTGAAATGCAGGAAGTGGAGGCCATTCACTATGCCCTGCGTGGAACCCTCGAAGGAACGCATTCTTGAACGAGCAAACAGTAACGCCACAGAGATCTGATATTACCTCACATGAGAGTGATCAGGTCTACTACGGCCTGAGCTTATTTGTCAGTTTTGTGGCATTTATTGGCCTGGCTCTGACCTATCTGTGGTCTGCATCGACGCCGGTTAACCTCATGACACTGGTATTGGCCTGTCAATTCCTGCTGCTCCGATTTATTGAACACTATAAATGTCTCTACTCCTCCAGCTCAATCAAACGCAGTTCATCAATCATTCTCGATCAGCTGTTTCTCGGACTGATCACCTTTGCGGGTGGTTCGGCGCTTCTCCTGTTGCCTCTCAGTAGTGTGTTGATTTTTGCATCACGTTTTTTTGGCAGATCCTATCTCTGGCTGGGAATTGGAACAGCGTTTACAATGCTGACCACCACACTGCATCTGGCACAGCAAATGGAGTTGCTGCAAGCGTTACTACTGAGTGTTCTTGCTCTGTTACCCCCTGTCCTTGTATCCATACACAGATATGGCGCATCGAAACAGGATAAGCAGGACACAGAGCAGCTACCCACACTACCTCAACTGGAGGAAGAGCCTCCAAAACAGGCTGAATCACCTGCAGATGCACAACGATTTACCGCTCAGCCTGCAAAACGTGCTATTCAGCGCATATTGATATTGTCCCGTAACAAAAGCACTACAGCCCTTCTCTCCCGCCAACTGTTCGCTTGGGGACATGAAACAACAACCTGCAGTAACAGCCTGCAGGCATTCAAACACATGCTCTCTCGCAGTCAGGGAGAGGTCTTCACCCCCTACTCATCCCTCATTGTCGATGGCGAAAATCTGGATATTGAGCCACTCTCATTGGCACGTCTGATCAAGAATGAATCACTACTTGATGATGTTAGACTGATCTGCATACAAACATCTTTCTACAATGAGAAGTATGCGCACAGATTGTTGCGGGCAGGCTACCACACGCTACTCGAATCCCCATGGACCAAAGAGCAACTGTTCAGCATCATCAGTTA
>JAHRHW010000279.1 GCA_019100305.1 Candidatus Thiodiazotropha taylori
ATGCGCAATCTCTCCAACAAGGTACTGACCCATCTGCACGATCTGTCGTTGCGTTTTCATCTGGAACGTCAGACTGGCGCAATCAGTCGGGATTTGGAGCGGGGCACCCGTTCCGTCAGCACCATTCTGAACTATATGGTTTTCAGCATTCTACCGATGGTGGTGGAGTTCTCCCTGGTGGCGGCGGTGCTGCTGACCCAATATGACATCAAATTTGCTCTGGTGACCTTCGGTACGGTGATCGTCTATGTGGGATTCACCCTGGCAATAACCGAGTGGCGTATGGAGTATCGCCACATCATGAATCGTCTCGATTCGGAGGCCAACAGTCAGGCCTTCGACAGTCTGATCAATTACGAGACGGTAAAGTATTTCGGCAACGAGAAACTCGAACTGCGCCGCTTCGACAATACCCTGGCGGATTGGGAAGATAATGCGGTAAAGAGCCAGACTTCCATGTCGCTGCTCAATTTCGGCCAGGGGGGAATCATTGCAGTGGGTGTGGCGATCATTATGATCTATGCCGCCGACGGGGTGGTCGAAGGCACGATGTCGATCGGTGACCTGGTGCTGGTGAACACCTTCATGTTGCAGCTGTTCATACCGCTCAATTTTCTCGGCATCGTCTATCGGCAGATCAAATACTCGCTGGCGGACATGGATCTGATCTTCAAACTGCTGGAGCAACAGCCGGAGATCACCGATGCGGATGATGCGGAACAGTTGAAGTTGCAGGGTGGGGAAGTGCGATTTGATCAGGTCCATTTTGCCTATCAGCCGGAGCGGCAGATTCTGCACGATGTGGATTTTACCCTCAAGGCGGGTGAGAAGCTGGCGGTGGTCGGCCACAGCGGCGCCGGCAAATCGACCCTCTCCCGCCTGCTGTTCCGCTTCTACGATGTCACCGCTGGGGTGATTCGGGTGGATGGGCAGGATATCCGTCAGCTGACAAGGGAGTCGTTGCGTGCGGCCATCGGCATCGTTCCCCAGGATACCGTGCTGTTCAACGAGAGTATTCTCTATAACCTGGCCTATGGTAATCCCAACGCCTCTCAACAGGAGATCGAAGAGGCGGCCCGTATCGCGCATATTGCGGAATTCATCGATCAGTTGCCTGATGGTTACCAAACGGTGGTGGGTGAGCGGGGGCTGAAACTCTCCGGCGGTGAGAAACAGCGGGTTGCGATTGCCAGAGCGATGCTGAAGCGACCGCAGATCCTGATCTTCGATGAGGCGACCTCCTCACTGGATACCAAGACAGAGCAGTCGATACAGGAGACGCTGAGGGAGGTGGCGAGAAATCACACCACACTGGTGATTGCTCATCGTCTCTCCACGGTGGTCGACGCGGATCGTATTCTGGTGATGGATCGGGGACGGATTGTGGAGCAGGGGACCCATCCCCAGCTTCTGCAGCAACAGGGGCGCTATCACCAGATGTGGCAACTGCAGCAGAAACAGCAGCAGCTTGGGACCGATCAGGAGGGGCAATGAAAGTCTATCTGGTCGGTGGTGCGGTACGGGATCAGTTGCTGGAGCTGCCTTATCACGAGCGGGATTGGGTGGTGGTCGGGGCCACACCGGAAGAGATGCTGGCCCAGGGTTACCGTCGCGCTGATCGTGATTTTCCGGTGTTTCTCCATCCCCAGAGTGGTGAAGAGTATGCCCTGGCCCGGACCGAAGTGAAGACAGCACCCGGCTACAAGGGTTTTAAGCTCAGCTACAGCCCCGAAGTGAGCCTGGAACAGGATCTGCTGCGTCGCGATCTGACCATCAATGCCTTGGCGATGGACGAATCGGGCTGTGTGATCGATGTCTGTGAGGGACAGAAGGATCTGCGGGAGGGTTTGTTACGTCATATCACGCCGGCTTTCAGCGAGGATCCTCTGCGTCTACTGCGTATCGCCCGGTTTGCAGCTAAGCTGGGATGCTGGGGATTCCGGGTGGCCCATGGCACCCATGCATTGATGAAGAAGATGGCGACGACTGTCGAGTTGCAGACCCTCTCCGCTGAGCGTTTCCTGAAAGAGATGAGTCGTGCCATGGGAGAGCCCCAGCCCTGGCGCTTTTTTGAGGTATTACAGCGCTGCGGTGCGCTGCACAAGCTGTTACCGGCAGTGGCTGAAATCATGGGCAGCGAATCCGCAGGGCATGGCACTCAGAGAGCAGGAGGCATGGTGTCGGCGTTGAAGCGAATTGTCCCTGTCAGCGATGATCCACAGATTCGTGCTGCGGTGGCACTGTTTTACAGCGCACAGAATCAGCGTGATCTGGCCGCCTGGCTGGATGAAATCCGTCTCGACAAGCGTACTGGAGAGTTGATCAGTGATCTTTTGCAGTTATCTTCTGTCCAAACGGATGAGGCAAGTGGTGATCGCCTGTTCGATCTGGTTACCCGGCTCAAACCCAGACAGCAACCAGAAAGATTTGAAGGGCTGTTACTGGCGGCTGAGGCAATCTGGCCAGAGCGCATAGATTGGTTGAAGCCTGACCTGACAGCTGCCCGAGAGGCACTGTTGGCTCCCCTACCGGAGCAGCTGGCCGCTTCCGGGCTGCAAGGCAAAGCCTTGGGAGATGCGATCCGCAGCTGGCGGCTCGACTATCTGCAACAACTCAAGCTGCCCCGGAACGACTCATAAATCGACCGTCTAGCGACAGATGGGGTAGTCTGGCGCTGTTAACAGGCGCTAAATTTAACGGGTAACTGACCCGCTTTTCGGGTTCGTGTTAGAGTCGCAATATGCAAGCGGAACAGAAAACAACCTCCAACGAGCGACTGCCCGGTCCCGGCGCGGTTTCCGGTTCGCTGCACCGGTGGTTGACCTGGCTGGAGAGCTTCATCGATCGCAAGCACTGGCCGAGTCTGCGCATTCTGTTTACCGGGAACCTGCTGCTGCCGATCCTGTTTCTGGGCTTGAGTCTGACCGTTTCCCTGGGGGCGGTACTGTTTCTGATCGGAGAGACCGGAGGACGCTCTTCGGTTCAGGTGGTACTGCTGCTTGGCGTCGCCTTTGCCCTGTTTTCCCTGGTGCTGGTACTGATCCGCCTGCGCAGTCAGCTGTTGCGTCCACTCTCTTCACTGGAGCAGACCGTCAACCAGGTTTGCCAGGGTGAACCGGTCTCCAGCAAAAAGCCCTTTGAGCCGAGTGGTGTGTTAAGCGGCATGGCGCGGGATATCGACAGTCTCAGCGAGGAGCTGACCGATATCTATGAGGATATGGAGGTCCGGGTGGCCAGGCAGACCCTGCGTCTGGCGCAGAAAACCACCAACCTGCAGGTGCTCTATGATGTGGCGGCTGGCATCAATCAGTCGGAGAATCTGGATGAGCTGTTGCTGGAGTATATGGGGGTGTTCAAACGCATGGTGAACGCTCGCTCCGCTACGGTCCATCTGGTATTGCCGGATGACAAGGTGCGGCAGGTGGGATGCATCGACCTGGATGGCCGGCTCTACAACGAGCAGCAACTGTTGCCAATCAAACTCTGTCAGTGCGGTATCACGCTCTCTCCCGGCGACATTCTCTGTAATCAGAATCCCAGGCTCTGTACACATCGAAACGGACGCCGGATGTTCAGCGCGGATGAAGTTGAGCGGGTCTCTGTGCCAATGTGGTATCACGGCGATGTGCTGGGTTTTTATCATCTCTATGTGGACAGGCCGGGCATCTATGATGGACGAGAGGATGTGCTGGATATTCTCAACACCATCGGCAGTCATCTGGGTATGGCGGTAGCCAAGCAGCGATCCGATTCGGAAGCGCGCCGACTGTCGATCGTTGAAGAGCGAACCTCCCTGGCCCATGAACTGCATGATTCACTGGCGCAGACTCTGGCCAGTCTGCGTTTCCAGGTACGTATGCTGGAAGAGACACTGCAGAACGAGTCGGTGTCGGTGACAGCTGAACAGGAGGCCAAACGTATCCATAACGGTCTCGATGAGGCGCATGATGAGCTGCGCGAGCTAATCAACAGTTTTCGCGCGCCGATGGATCAGCGTGGTCTGATACCCGCCCTGGGAAAATTGGTGGAGCGTTTCAATCAGGAGACTTCGATCCACGCGTTTTTTCAGCCGGACTGCCTGAAGACCGATCTGGATACCACACAGGAGATGCAGGCATTGCGGATTGTCCAGGAATCTTTGGCCAATATCCGTAAGCATGCCAATGCCCATACCGTTCGAGTGCTGTTACGATGTCGAAGTCCAGGGCAGTATCTAATCCTGGTTGAGGATGACGGCGTCGGCTTCGAGGGTGCGGCGCCGAAGGGTAATCCGGGTGAGCACATTGGTCTGTCGATCATGGAAGAGCGTGCTCGACGGGTGGATGGTGAGTTATCGATTGAGAGCGAGCCGGGTGAGGGTACCCGGGTCGAACTGGTGATACGTAGTGCCAAATGATACAGCCACCCTCTACCAGATGATATTGCCGGATTCAGTTGGTCCGTCAGCGTTCAGAGCTAAGCGCGTCTCGCCGCGAATGGCAGTAGTCCTTGGCAAGAGATGTACGAGTCCACAGAGGTGAAAAAATGCGGGTACTGGTAATAGATGACCATGCTCTGTTTCGAATTGGTCTGCAGGAACTGCTGGAACGTCGTGGTATTGATGTGGTCGCCATAGGCGACTGTCTGAAAGGCATAGAGACGGTGGCCCATGAGCGACCGGATGTGGTGTTGTTGGATATGCGGATGCCGGATATGACCGGTACAGAGGTATTGAGTGTGCTGCGCAAACACTATCCACAGATGCCAATCAGCATGCTGACCACCAGCCGTGAGGAGACGGATGTCATCGAAGCTCTGCAGAATGGTGCGCAGGGCTATTTGTTGAAAGATATGGAGCCTGACGAGTTGATCGATGCCCTGCAGCAGATCACCAAAGGTCAGACTGTGGTCGCCAATGAGTTGACCGGAATTCTGGCCAAAGCGGTACAGGGAGAGCAGCCCAGCAGCAGTGCACCTACCTCTTCACTGGATGATCTGACTCCCCGGGAGCGGGAGATTCTATGTCATCTGGCAGATGGTCAAAGCAACAAAGTAATTGCGCGAAACCTGGGAATCTCCGACGGTACCGTGAAGCTTCATGTTAAAGCGATCCTTAGAAAACTTGAGGTCCACTCACGGGTTGAAGCCGCAGTGATTGCTGTAGAACAAAACCTCTGTTCAAGAGGATAGGCTTTTTATAATGAAAAATTTTTTAAACCTGATCAGCGAATGTCTGGGGGATGTGCAGGAGATCATGCCCTGGGATCTGGAAGAGCGCCTGGAGGCAAATCCCAAGTTACTTGTCGTGGATGTCAGAGAGCCCTATGAGTATGATGCGATGCATATTGAGGACTCGATTCTTGCACCTCGAGGAATACTTGAATCGGCCTGTGAGTGGGACTATGAAGAGACCATTCCCGAACTGGTCAAGGCACGTCAGCGGGAGGTGGTTGTGGTGTGCCGCTCCGGCTATCGCAGTGTGCTGGCCGCCTTCTCCATGAAGATGCTCGGTTTTGAAAATGTGGTCTCACTGAAGACCGGTCTGCGTGGCTGGAACGACTTTGAGCAACCGCTGGTGAACGCCGAGGGTGAGGCGGTGGATATCGACGATGCGGATGACTACTTCACCCCCAATCTGCGGGAAGATCAGCTGAGTCCCAAACCAGCCTGATCTGCCTACTAACCGCGAATGAACGCTAATCACCGCAAATTCACTCAAATGTGAATCTTTGCGGATATTAGCGGTGATTAGCGTCTATTTGCGGCTCAAAAGTCCACCGGTGAGGTGGCACCCTGTTCGGAGTGGGGCGGTGCTTCGAACCAGGCCAGCTTCTCCTGCAGCTCGACCACGTGGCCGACGATGATCAGCGTGGGGGGCTTGGGGCGTTCCTGTTCCACTGTCTCCAGGATATTCTCCAGAGTGCCGGTGAAGACACGCTGCATATGGGTTGTGCCCTGCTGGATCAGGGCGATCGGCATGTCGCCGGCTACCCCATGTTCCTGTAGTTCGCGGCAGATGACCGGCAGGCCAACCAGGCCCATGTAGAAAACCACGGTCTGGTTCGGCTGTGCCAGCATATCCCAGTTCAGATTCATGCTGCCGTCTTTCAGATGGCCGGTGACGAAGGTGACCGACTGGGC
>JAHRHW010000280.1 GCA_019100305.1 Candidatus Thiodiazotropha taylori
CACCCTCTCCCCAACCCCTCTCCCATCAAGGGAGAGGGGCTTTTAAGCAGTCATTCGCGAGCGTTTGCGGTGATTGGCATCCATTTGCGGCCAGGTGCAGAAACCCAAAGACATCAGCATGAGAATTACAAATGAGAGAGTAGCTCCCCTCTCCCCTTGCGGGAGAGGGGCCGGGGGAGAGGGGGATTATCCAACAGCATCCTCATCAATTTAAAAAAAACCCCAATACAAAGATTGGTGGGTGAGTAAAGTTAACCTTCAATTGCATCAAGTGCTTGATGCTCACCCTCTCCCCAACCCCTCTCCCATCAAGGGAGAGGGGCTATCAAGCCGTTCTTCCCGGGCGTTTGGGGTGATTGGTATCCATTGGCAGCCAATTGTTGGAATCATAAAAAGACCAAAGCGGGACAATCCAGATCATGGATCGATCTCCATGAGTGTCTTCGCCGCGATGCGGGTCTCTGAGGGGTAGCCGAAGGCGTTATTGATATAGCGAACGCCTTTGATCTTCACGCTCTGATTGACATGGCTGTGGCCGTAGATATGGATATCTGAGTCGAGGTCGCGAATCTGCTGATCGAGCTGAGGGCTGCCCAGTACCGGGTAGATGTCGCGAAACCGGTGCGGAATGAAATCCGGCATTACATCGATGCGCGGCAGAAAGTGGGAGAAGGTGATCACTCGCTCGGACGAGTGAGCCAGCTGGAGCTTGTTCTTATCCAGGAAGAAGCGGTTTTGCGCCTCTGGAGTCTCCAGAGCCTCGGGCCATTTGCAGTGGGTGAAATCCATCCACTTACCCAGCAGGGTATCACTCATGGTGCCGAAACTGAGGTCGTACCAGGAGAAGAGCGGAACGATGCTGGTGCCGTTGAGCCGCCTGGGCTCGGTGATCACCTGATGCTGTTGCGCCAACTCAAGCAGGTTGAAGAATTTCTCAATGGAGTCGGCAAGTGAGTCTTTGCGAACCCAGATATCGTGGTTGCCGGGAACGTAGAAAAGCGTTTTGAATTTCCTTTTCAGCTGATCAAAACAGTGGGCGATAAGGCTCTCCGAGTCCGAAATGTCGCCGGCCAGGATCAGACAGTCATTCAGATAGTCCGAGTCGGAGAGATTGGCGATCCACTGCTCATTCACCGCAAAGTCGATGTGGATGTCTGAGACTGTGAAAATCCTCATCTAACGCGTACTGTTATCGCTGCCGTTGCCAATGCTAAGGAAAGGTGACCGGCGGCGGTTTCACCCCAGTGCCGGTGGTATCCGCCACGATCTGTTGCGCCAGGGACTGTCCCAGCTGCTGGGCTTTGGATTGGCTCATCTCGTCGCTCGCACTACCATCCCCCTCTTCCTGCTTCATATAGAGGGTCTGGGTGGGGAAGGCGAACTCGACCTCCAGCCCCTGGGCAAGGCGCAGGATGTCGAGCATGAAACGGTGGCGTTCCCGCAGTTCAGTATTCCACTCCGGCGTCTCCCAGAAGACATACAGCAGCACATCCAGGGAGGAGGCGGCGAACTCGTTCAGGTAGACCTGGTAGTAGTCCTTGCGCATGTAGGGGTGCTGGCGCACCAGCTCCCGAACCCCTTCGCAGAAGGCCTCGATGCGATCCGGCGGGGTGTCGTAGGTGAGGGAGAGTTTGCAGGAGAGGCGGCGGTAGCGCCGCTCACCCATGTTGTCCACTGTGGCGGTGATGAACTTGGAGTTGGGCACGGTCACCACCGAGTTATAGAAGGTGCGAATCCGGGTGCTGCGGAAGCCGATCCGCTCGACGCTCCCCTCCACCCCGTCGACGACGATCCAGTCACCCACGGAGAAGGTGCGGTCCATCAATACGGTGACCGAACCGAACAGATTCTGCACCATATCCTTGGCCGCCAAGGCGAAGGCCAGACCACCAAGGCCGAGACCCGCCAGCAGGCTGGAGATGTCCACGTTGAGATTGTCGGCGATGAAGACAAAGCCGATCACCGTAACGAAGATTTTCAGGGTGCGCGGGATCAGCGGGACCAGCGCATCATCCAGTTTGTTTTCGGTCAGCTGGGCCCGTTTGTGCAGAAACGCGGAGACCAGATCCACCAGTCGGTAGGCGGCCCAGACCCCGGAGATGCTGGCGAGGAATTTTACCGCCACCAGCAGGATCAGCATGACGTTTTCCGTCAGCCCCATCAGGTTGATGCCACTCCACCAGATCAGCGCCATGGCCATCAGCCCGAGCGGTCGCAGGATGTCCTCGGAGATCTCTTTGAACTCCTGGTGTTTGGTCTGATTGCGCCAACGACGTACTCCACTGCGCAGGAAGAAGGAGAGCAACTTGTCGGCCACCACACCCAGCATGATGGTGAACAGCAGGCCCAGCCACTGCCAGTTGGGCAGTAGGAAAGTGGTCGCCTTGAAGGAGGCGGGAATCTGCTGGCGAAAGCGGATATGCCAGGGTATTTTGCTCGACTCCGCCTGTTTGCCGTCGACCCTTTGGGTCTCGGCCACCTCATCCATAATCGCCGGCAGCTGGCTGATGGTGTTCTGGTCGAACAGCCAGGCGCCAGACTCGGTGCGGGCAATGCGGATGTCGCCGTTGTCATAACTGTGGAACAGATAGGTGGGGCCATCGGTTTGGTTCGGCACCTTTTTCAGATCGACCACCCGGGTTCGATCCATCACCTCGATCAGCATCCAGGCCAGATCACTCCCTTGCTCCTTTCTCACCAGCGAGTTGATGGCTGACAGATCCAGAGTGGTGACCGCCGCATCGATACGTTCCGGCGCGCCCCGTTTGATGTCGTTCATGGCATGGAGAAAGGTCTCCATGGTGGCGCGGGGGGATTTCAGGGTCTGCGGGACCGCTGCCGGTTTGCTTTCTGATTGTTCCGTGTCGGCGTTGGCCTTTGTCTCTTCTGCCCACAGAGGTAGTGCAAACAGGCTCAACAAGAGGAGAACCAAGAGGCTTGGATTGTATTTAGAACGCATGGTTTTGTGACGCTATTGAGGTTGATGTTGCGCGCTAGTTTAACCCAATGCGAATAGCTGATCATGGGGATTTTGTGACAACAAAGCGTCTACCCAGGCTGACTGGAAAAGTGACCGGTCAAAGGACGGTGAGGCTGGTAAGGGCTTCAAAACCAAACGCTTCCTGACTCACTGGAATCAAGTTCCTAATCCTCAGGCCGATAAAAAGGTATGAAACTTCGGGTCAGTCCGAGCAGGAGCTGTAAGCCCAGTCGGTACGAACCGATCGATCTCGCACCACGCCATTCGCCAGGAGGGTGCACCACCAGACCCCCGTAGGTTGTAGTTTCATCCAATGCTGATCATTGGCTGTGATGGTTGTTCGCATCCGCTTTGCATCTGAGGAGGTTGAAATGAGTGGTTCAGAATCGTCGATCCAGAATTTCCTGCTGGCTACCCTGGAGATCTTCTCCGTCATCCTGTTGGTGGTGTTGACCCTGATCCTGGTGGCGGTGATCGTCACCTACATCTTCGATATCACCCAGACCAAGACGGCGATCCGGAGAAACTATCCGGTCATCGGTCATTTTCGCTACTTCTTTGAACATCTAGGTGAGTTTTTTCGCCAGTACTTCTTTGCCATGGACCGGGAGGAGCTGCCGTTCAACCGTGCCCAGCGCAGTTGGGTCTATCGGGCCGGCAAGAACCTGCCCAACACGGTGGCGTTCGGCTCCACCCGGGATATCCGGCGCCCGGGCTCGATCCTGTTCGTCAACTGCCCCTTCCCGACCCTGGGTGAGGATGCGGTACCACCAGGCCCGGTGACCATTGGTGAGGATTGCCAACACCCCTACACCACGGCTTCCCTGTTCAACATCTCCGGGATGAGCTACGGCGCGCTCTCCAAACCCGCCGTGCTGGCCCTCTCGATGGGTGCCAAGCGTGCCGGCTGCTGGATGAATACCGGCGAGGGGGCGGTCTCTCCCTACCACCTGGAGGGGGGCGCCGACATCGTTTTTCAGATCGGCACCGCGAAGAACGGCGTGCGGGATCTGGCCGGTAATCTGAATGATGACAAACTGAAGGAAGCGGCCGCACTGCCCCAGGTGAAGATGTTTGAGATCAAACTGAGCCAGGGGGCGAAGCCGGGTAAAGGGGGCATTCTACCGGCAAAGAAGGTGACCGAAGAGATCGCCGAGATTCGCGGCATTCCTTTGGGCCAGGATGCGATCAGCCCCAATCGCCACCCGGATATCCGCAGCAGCAGCGATCTGCTGGATATGATCGAACGGGTGCGCCGGGTGACCGGCAAGCCGGTGGGTTTCAAGACAGTGATCGGTGGGCCTCAGTGGCTCGACAGTCTGTTCGAGGAGATCAACAAGCGAGGGAAATCATCAGCCCCGGATTTCATCACCCTCGACGGCAGTGACGGGGGAACCGGAGCAGCACCCATGCCACTGATCGATGCGGTGGGGCTCTCCCTCAGAGAGAGCCTCTATATCCTGGTTGACCGGCTGAATGCCCATGGTCTTCGGGATCGGGTCAAGGTGGTCGCCTCCGGTAAGCTGATCACCCCGGCGGATGTGGCCTGGGCGCTCTGTGTGGGGGCCGATTTTGTCACCTCCGCACGGGGATTCATGTTTGCCCTGGGCTGTATCCAGGCCCTGGCATGCAACAAGAACAGCTGCCCCACCGGCATTACCACTCATGATCCCAAGTTACAGAAGGGGTTGGTGCCCGATGTGAAGGCAGACCGGGTGGCCAGCTACGTGAACAACCTGGTACATGAGGTGGGTGTCATCGCCCACTCCTGCGGGGTAAAGTCGGCACGGGATCTGCGCCGTCAGCATGCGCGTATCGTTACCGCGGATGGGCCGTCGGTCGCGCTGGATGAGCGTTTTCCTCCGGTGAAACCGCCCCAGGAAGAGGTTGTCAGTTGAGGATGATTCAGCCAGGGATGGCGAAGAAGGATCAGTCCGCATTTGAATGCATATGAATGCAAACAGTGCACTCACAATCTGATATTCATTTGATCCTGGTCCGCCCGGTGCAGGCCGGGTTTCCAGTGCCGCAATAAAGAAGGATTCTGGCGTTAAACGCCAGCATAGCAGTGAGTCTGGCCTGTTAGTCGATCAAGTGGGCTCCTGGCCCCCTGTCCTCCTCGACCGATAATATGGGTGTAGATCATCGTGGTTGATACATCAACATGGCCAAGCAGTTGCTGAACGGTACGGATATCTGAACCGGCCTCAAGCAGATGCGTGGCAAACGAGTGGCGTAAAGTATGGCTGGTCACCCGTTTGTGGATAGCGGTGGCGCTCGCGGCGCGTTTTACCATTTTTTGAACAGCTGACTGATGTAAATGGTGGCGACGCATTACGCCGGTTCGAGGGTCCTGTGCAATGCGACTGGCTGGAAACAGGTATTGCCAACGCAACTCCTTTTCAGCGTTTGGGTATTTCCGGGACAGCGCGTCAGGCAGGAAACTGAACCGAAACCGGCCTTCAAATCATTTTCGTGTTGTTCTTGTACATGCTCGATCTGAGCTTGCAGGGGCGATATCAGTAGATCCGGCATCGGTACGGTGCGATCTCTTTTGCCTTTACCTGCGCGCACAACGATATTGCGGTAGTCGAAGTCGAGATCGAGCAAGCGAAAGCGTACACACTCCATAACCCGAATGCCAGTACCGTACATGAGATGCAGAATCAGTTGATTGACTCCTTTCGTTTGCATTAGCAGAGAATTAATCTCCTTAACACTCAACACGGTCGGTATGCGTTTTGGCTTTCTTGAGTGTGAAAATGGTCCAATATTGCCCAAAGGTCTTTCTAAAACACGGGTATAGAAAAAAATGATTGCATTCAGCGCCAACGATTGAGTGGCGCTGGCGACCTTGCGTTGGAGCGCTAAATGTTCTAGAAAGGAGGCAACATCTGATTCAGTGCAGTCACAGGGATGCCTATTACTATGGAAGCGAAGGAAGCGGTTAATCCAGTCGATATAGCTTTTTTCCGTATTGATGGAGTAATCAGGAAGCCTCATGGCAACCAAAAAGCGCCGGTAGAGATCGGGAAAAGTCCTGGCCAGATGGTTTTTAGGATCCTCGACCGACTTTTCGATCATCTCGTATGTACGGGCAATTGTTACGTGATCGCTTTCCAAGGCTCTGGCACCATT
>JAHRHW010000281.1 GCA_019100305.1 Candidatus Thiodiazotropha taylori
CCACCACCCAATGGGATATAGATATAGTCTCTGATCCAGGTTGAGAGACTGATATGCCAACGCGACCAGAAATCACTCGGGGATGTTGCAAAGTATGGATTCCTGAAATTCCACATCAAATCGAATCCCATCCACCTGGCTACACCTTTGGCAATTGATGAATAGCCGGAAAAATCGCCATAGATTTGAAATGCAAATGCATACAAGCCGACCAACACCTCAAAGCCTGTCAGTTCATTAACGGGCTTTGAAAAAATTGTATTGACAATTGGTGCCATATTGTCAGCAATGACGACTTTTTTAAACAGTCCGGAGATGACCAGAAACAACCCTTCTGAAAACGCTGGTCGATCTAATTTACGAACCTGAAGTATCTGTGGTAACAGATGACTGGCTCTCTCAATCGGCCCGGCCACCAATTGAGGAAAAAAGGAGACATAAAGGGCAAAGTCGAGAAACTTATCCGTTGGTTGAACTTTATTTCTATAAGTATCAATGGTATAGCTGAGTGTTTGAAATGTGTAGAACGAGATACCAACAGGAAGAATAATATTCAACACAGGCAAACTGACATCGACGCCCATTGTGCCGAGCATCGCGGCAAATTCATTGGAGAAAAAGTTGTAATACTTAAAGAACCCCAAAAACCCCAGATTGGTGAAAACCGATAACAACAGCAGCTGCTTTCTGAGTTTGGCGTCGTCCTGCTTTGCAATATTCAGCGCAACGAAGTAGTCAACGACAGTAGAGATAAAGATCAGCGACAGAAAACGATAATCCCAGTAACCATAGAAGATATAACTGGCGACCAGCAACATTCTGTTTTGATATTTATGAGGAAGCCGAAAATAGAGCAGCATGACGACTGCAAAAAAGGCCCAGAATATGTAACTGTTGAATAACATTCTCTACTGCCCACTCAATTCCTGATTGATCAGCCTGCCCAGAGTGGCGGTAAATTGCTCACGACCCTTCTCATTAAAATGGACACCATCTTTATAGATCGCTCCGAAAGATCTGAAATTCTCCCTGTAATCCTTGTAGAGATACGCCCTCTTCTGCAGCGTCTCTTTTAACTTCTGATTGACTGAATAGGCCCCCTCGATTGGCATCGCTATCATAATCAGTTTGATGCCCCGCTGATCCAGCTGGTCGATCAAATCATTCAACATTCTGTAATCCGGTAACAGCTCGTCGTCTTGAGTCTGATCGCCGGCCTCAACCGGTGCCCCAGCCTGGTTCTGTGCCTGAACAAATTGTTCATAGTGGGGCACCAGATTGTTCAATATTTTATTTCTGACCGCTTCCCTGTTGACGAAGAGTTTCGATGTCCAGCCAATAACAAACTCAGATAACTCCGCAAAATCGCTCATTCCATAATCAAAAAGCAGCAATCCGTCACCAATTCCGGAGAAATACCCGCCCAATCGGCTTGGATTTGGCCGATATTCATCATTGAGCAATCCCCAGGCAAAACCGATCACCAGATAATCCAGCTGCATATCAGGTGTTATCAGATTGTTTCTCAGGATCATGTTCCAATCCCAGAGCGAGGTACCATCCGGAGTTATTTTTTTTACCAGATAGTCATCAGATAACTCCCGATCCAGCTGATCGATATCGACTGCCTCATTAATCAAGGAGTTTCCAAGAAACAAAATATTTGTACCTTGGTGCTGTTCATACTCTGCGGCAATGTTCGGTATCTGATTAATATGATTCAGATTACCTGAAAGACGGTTTTCAAATATTCGAATACCGATCTCCAGGGCTGCAACTGTGAGGAGCACAGCACTCAGGATGAATAGGGTGTGCTTAGCCCTCATCATGTGCCACCCCTGGCTGTTATACCATTCACTGACTGATCGGTATCAACCACCTTAGCGGTTATATCAACCACACATTGCTCTAGTTGAGATATAACCTGACGGGTCTTTTCATTGCCCTGATTATATGGATCTATCACCTCTACAGAGAGATTCGGTGAAAACGCACCAATCCAGATGGTCTTGTGCAAAGCTGACTGGTCCATTGAACTGAGCAGATCCCAGTTCTTTCGGTCCATGATCACAATGAGGTCAGCCCATTTGATATCATCTTGTGAAATCCTGCTTGATCGATGTGCTGTCAGGTCATAACCCCGCTCGGCCAGCAGCTTCAGATACTCTTCTACACAACTTCGACCCGTTTTATCGTGAAAACCGGCAGACCTGATCTCTTTATCCTTATCGGAAAGTGATTTTCTAAGCAGGTACTCAACTAACGGGCTTCGATAGATATTGCCATAGCAGAGCACCAGGATATGATCTGTTTTCTGAGCTGAATTAATAGCGGCTTCGCTTTTTTCCCTTACAACGCGCAACAGTTTTTGGTGACGAATACGTCTTTTAATCGAGCGGATAATACGAACTAAAAGTGATTGAGGCATATCATTTTCAGCCATACTGTCACTCATACATCAAAATTCATTCGCTGCAGCACATCTGAAACAGTCGAAAACTCAAAATCCCTTATCAGCTTCAACAATCTGGTTTCAAATTTATCAATATTGTTATAGTGCCTGAACTCTGAGAGCCTGCTCGATTTAATCTTCGGCTGTCCTTCGTCGATCTCCCATGGATGCATGTAGAAAATAAACGGCATCTGGTCCTTCCGGTTGACACGATTCAATCCCGCCTTCGACAGCCAATAGGGAAACAGTCTGAAATAGCCTCCGCCACTCACCGGTAAACGACGCTTGGCAATACCCACAGTCGAGAGGGGAAACTCGATAATCTCATTACCTTTAGTTGTTTTTAACCGGTGAGGCATGGTCTTTGCGCCAGGAATACCATACCGATCGTGCATGATGGGAAAAATGCTTGAGTCGTAGGAAAAACCACATTCCGTGAGAATGTCCAGTGCCCAAAGGGATTTTTCTGTAATGGAGTAACTGGCGGCGCGATAGCCTTTGATCGGCTTGCCAATGATCTCTTCAAGTATCGCTTTGGATTTCTTGGTCTCCTCAAGGAATTTATCAGGCGTCTGATTATAAACCAGATCATGGCTATAGCCATGGCAGGCCACTTCATGTCCAAGTTCCGAAATCTCGGTAATCAGCTTTTTGTTGCGTTCGGCCACCCAACCCAATACAAAGAATGTGCCCTTTATACTATTGTCATCAAATATCTTCAGAATCCTGTGTGTATTGTCATAGACACGTGACTCATAGCCTTCCCAGTCAGCTTTTGTTACCTGCTTGTTAAATGCCGAGACCTGGTAGTAGTCCTCTACATCGACGGTTATGGCATTAATTTGTCTGTTTTGCGAAATCATTTTTTTGTTTGTTATATAAATTGTTGCAATAACTTAATAAAGATCAGATCTCAGTTCTTTTGTGTTGAGTAGTGTTGCTCAATTCTGTCGATTACCAAATCAGTGAATCTTGTCATGCTTTCACGTTCCACTACACCATCACCAGTTTTATCTGTAGAGATCACTACCACAGCTGCATCATGACGGCCTTTCAACGCCCCCAATATGCCATACAGTTTGCTTTGCAGCCTGCTCGATGAGATCTCACCCCCTATGTAATACCATTGCCATATAATGCGCTCATTTCTCTTACTATCAACGACCGTTTCTTCCAGCAGTGGAACTGCGTGCCCAGCTGATAGCTTGATCTCCCGGTCGACGCGTCCACTGATGATCCAGTCGTCCCTATTATAAGCCTGATTAAGATCATTGACCGCCTCTTTTCCTTGCTCCTGTGTCGCATAATAGGCGGTATAAAACTCCACATTGGTACCGGCCACCAGGTATGCAGCCCGTTTCTCAAAATCTGCATTGACCCAGGCCGGATTCCAGCTTTCATCGACCGCCACCTCAGTGAGTTCCAATTGACTGAAGCTGAAGTCAAAATCATGGCTTCCGCGCATAACATCGCCCTTCATGGCAATCACACTATATATCGGTCCGGCACTGGCGGATACCAATAACGCACTTGCAATTAAGATTTTTTTACTATAGGAAACCTTTGTTACAGGGGCCTTACCCGGCTCAGCCACAGGCTGTTTTTGATCTATCTTGAGTCTCTTCTCATAATTCACAGTGGCGTACATAAATATTGCATAGCAGATTACAAACACGACCCAACCGAGCCAAATATGATCATTCAGCAGACTGTGCGTCATATCTGTGTAATGCCCAGAAAGCACCACAATATAGATACGAATCGTGTTTGAGATGAAAGCAACGCCTGACGCCATCAGTAGATAGACAATTGCGTGTCGGAGCGAATAGTGGGAGAAGAATGAGTAGAGAATTGCAAGGGTTATTGCAGCGATCTGATACCTCAGGCCACTGCAGGTATCCCCCACTTCAAACACCCCTTCCGGGATGGTAATAAAATAGGATTCCTGGAACGAGACATAACCGGTCAAGTGCAGCATTTGGTTGACAAATATCGCCGTTGGCACCTGCAGTGGCTGTGACAATACAGACCAGACGGAGGTTGCACTGATCAATACCAGGATCGGTAAAACCATTCTGGCTGTATGCTTCAATCCAAACAGAGCCATCACACTGACACTCAGTATCAAGATCAGTACCATTTGGGAACCAACCTGTATCTGAGCGATATCAGATAAAAGCCAGATAACCGAAAGGATGACAAGCAGCAGCAGCAAAATAGGCCTGAAGCTTATCTGCAGCTCATGACGGCGTGTGTACCACTCCCTGGCAAGCAGATAATACGATAGGGGCAACAGCAGCAATCCATGGGATTGCAAGCTGTTTTCAGCAACCCACAAACGGTAAAAGCCGAGGGAAGTTTGCCCATACACCAGGGTCAGGATCAACACGCATGCAAGCAGAACCGCACCGCTAAACAGTTGATCTGGAGATAACTCTTTTAAAGTCATTCGTTCCGTCATCTTGGTGTCTCAGTCAGCTGTCCACAAGACCAGTGTTTAGAACACACTGATAATGGCCCGATCAGATTGAGAGTGGATTCTCAAATACGAACCACTCTGCATTCAAACATCACGCCCGATCAGTACTCACCTCTTCCCAGTAACTGGAATAGGGATTTGTCGCCTTTGAAGAGGCCGAGAATCGAACCACGCTTCCGCACATCAAATCGGTATCCCTTGCAAGTATAGATACTGAGCTGATCCTTAGCTAAATCAATGACTTCCAGTAAGTCACACAGTTTTTGCTCAGTCTCACTCAATGCCCTCACCCAATCATCAATATCGGCATTGAGCTCAGCCTCGATGAGGTCGGTGAAAAGGATCCCAATATTGCCATCTTCAGCCGTTGCTTCTGCCAACTCCTCGGGTAGATCGTTGACCGGCAATTTGCTCAATCTGGCCAACCCGGAGAGCAGTGGGTGCGAACCGAACAAGGCGCAATACCTGTTATCAATCTCAGGGCAAACACCAAATCCGGACAGCCAAACCCCATTCACGTAAGAGTCTCCCTGAGACATCCTTTGTTGGGTCATCTCCTCCTGATGGAACAGCATCTGTATTTCATTCAGAAGTCCCCGCCAATAAGCACCATCAGGACCCGACGGCATGAAGGTTTCAATATGCCTTCCCGCAACCGACTCTATCTCAGATGTTGTCATCTCCGGCAGAGTCCTCAGCTTCATACACCACTGCCCCTGAGCTACCTCTACCAGTGACAGCCCGTCGGCTTCGAAATGGGAATTGAATCGACTGATCAGCCGATGGGCATAATCACTCTCGATGGACTGGGGAGCCAACCTGATCAATATCAGCCTGTCACGATCCGCCAACAGATGGACAGGGGTCGCCAAAGCCCAACAATCCCCGTCTGATTGCCGATCAGGTGTATATGCTGTGACAGCGCCGGAAGGAAGATCACAATCGGCAACCGCAGCAACCCCAAACAGACTGAACAGAGTTGTCGTCAAATCTGCGCCGGGTTCGGCGACTAACTTTGCCTTACCAAGCACTCTCTCCAGGTTTTTCGGCCGATTCACCTGATCATTGAGCTGTTTTATTGCCGTATCCCAATGGAGACCCGGCAGCAACAGGTCGATCTGTCTCCTCATATTCACGGTATCCGTTCAACAAGGAGGGGTTACTCGGTCATCAGACCATGTTGTC
>JAHRHW010000282.1 GCA_019100305.1 Candidatus Thiodiazotropha taylori
AGACAGAGCATATCTGCCTCCTGCTTGGCCTGGGTCAGGGCGAAACTGAGATAATCATCGAACAGTACCCGGTTTGGCAAACCGGTCAGGTTGTCATGGAACTCCTGATATTTGTTCAGCTCTTCCAGCTTGTTGTACTGGGTGATATCTCTGGCGACCCCGTAGGTACCGAAGAAGACCTTTTTCTCACCACTGCGTGAGTAGAGTCTCTTCGATTGCAGTGCCACCAGAATACTCTTTGACTTGGCCTCATTCTGCCCGTCCGGGCGTTCATAGCAGCGTAATCTCAGTTCGACCTCGGGAAAACGATCAGGACTGCTACGCCGCTCCTCGAACACATGGTGAATGCGGTCCACCTGATCCGATTCCACCAGAGAACTCCAGTGTTGGCCGAGAATCTTCTCTTTTGGATAACCGGTAACCTTGGTGAAAACGCTGTTCACCATACGGAACTTACCCTTGGTGTCGAGCAGAAACTGTATGTTCGGTGCAACATCGAACATCATGCGATGTAAAGTCGACTGAATTTCAGCCTTCTTCTTCACCCGATTGAGCTTTTCGTCTTTGACCTGTTTACGCAGACTCTCGTCAATCGCCTTCAGCAGATCAACCGGAGTTACCGGTTTGCGGATGAAGTGATCAGCACCCTTTTTCAGGGAATTGATGGCATCATCAAGGGAGGGATCACCGGAAATCGTGATGATTCTGGTATGCAGGCTGCGCTTGCGGACAAACTCCATTACCCGAAACCCATCGGCAACCGGCATATGCAGATCGAGCAGAACCAGATCGAAGCGACGCGTCACTAACAGTCCGGCCGCTTTGGCGCCGTCCGATGCTGTAGCGACCTCGTAGCCCCAGCTTTCAACCATGGTGGCAAGGCTTTGGGCATGCCGTGCTTCATCATCGACGATCAACACACACCCCTTTTTAGAGGATGTCCCCTTTTGACCGCCGGTTTCACTCAGATTAGACATAGCTTTGCATCTTCAGTGTGTTCTTATTCATACGGAATATACCATGAACTGACACGATTGATGGGAAAGGGAGTCACCAAACAGCCAGGAACTCGGAATAAACCCCGCTAATCAGACATAACCCGATGTTTTGCTGAGATAAAGTCTCCATGTGAGACATGGATCAAATCGGCAAGGCGGCGGATCACATGCTCCTCATAGTGGTGCAGCTGCTGGTCGGCAAAAGCGACCCGCCATAAGCTCTCAATGATCTGGATCTTCTGTTCATAGCTGTAGCTCTTATTGATCAGGGTAGTGAATTGAAAATAGTCCGTTGAGTGACGATGTTCCTGTTCAGCGAGATCCATCAGAGTCTGAGCCTCTTCGTACTCAAGCCCGAATTGATATTTGATGCCATTGAGAATGGCCGACTTCTCTTCCGGAGCCCGTTCAAAATCGGACTCGGCAATCTCAACCAGCAAAACCGCGACCGCCAATCTGAGTTGTGCCTGAGTCTCCTCGGCAGCGGCTTCCGCCTGCGGAAGAAGATGTAAATTAAAATATTCTAAAACACTTTTCAGCATAAACTTTCACCTGAAACAGACGATCAATGCGGTTTTGCTGACAATGGGATTATTCTCAGCAGGAACAATTAGATATCTCATCCATCCTGTTTGTTTGGCAGAGCTTTTTCGAGTCCCGGACTTGATCGGGGCTGTGCAGCTTGCAACGCGGCTACGGAAAAACACGAAATAGCGCGGGTTATCCAGGCAAAAAAAAAAATTTCTTACCAATGGAAACGTAACACGATCCTATCGGTAACGCACACCCTCAACAATGCTACCTAAGGTAACACTTATGCTGCCATGCAGCATAGGAGAATAAGAGTTAAGCTATTGTTTTATTTGACTTTATAGACAACAGCGCCACAAAATAGTGCAATGTGTAACCCATTTTCTGCGGTAACACACAAGTGGGTGTCAATCCCACCGTCTCGCTTCAGTAGTCGATAGAGCGTATGTCGGTACGACAAGACGTCGAGCGGGATCACAGACACTTTCATTGAATGACAAATACTTGACTAATTACGGCGGAGTGATCATGACATGAACAAAACTGCTGAACAGTATTGGAAAGCCAATATTCGCCTGGTATCCATATTATTGGTGATTTGGTTTGCCTGCTCGTTTCTTTTCGGCATCATCTTGGTTGAGCCTCTCAATACCATCAAAATCGGTGGTGTCGGGTTGGGCTTCTGGTTTGCCCAGAACGGCTCTATCTATACCTTCCTGGTGCTGATCTATGTCTATACAAAGCGTATGAACGCTCTGGATGTCGAATTCGACGTCCATGAGGATTAACGGGGGTAACTGATTCATGGATCTGCAAACATTAACTTATCTCGTAGTGGGCTTTACCTTTGCCCTCTACATCGGCATCGCCTTCTGGGCACGTGCCGGATCAACCGGTGAATTCTACGCGGCCGGTCGTGGTGTACATCCCGTTGCCAACGGTATGGCCACCGCTGCTGACTGGATGTCCGCTGCGTCTTTCATCTCCATGGCCGGACTGATTGCCTTCAACGGCTATGGTGCCTCCGTCTTCCTGATGGGTTGGACAGGTGGTTACGTACTGCTGGCTCTGCTGCTGGCACCTTACCTGCGTAAGTTCGGTAAGTTCACCGTACCTGAATTCATCGGTGATCGTTACTACTCACGTACTGCCCGTATCGTTGCGGTTATCTGTCTGATTCTGGCATCGGTAACCTACGTAATCGGTCAGATGAAGGGTATCGGTGTAGCCTTCTCCCGCTTCCTGGAGACTGACTACGACACCGGCCTGTTCATCGGTATGGGTATCGTATTCATCTATGCGGTAATGGGTGGTATGAAAGGTATCACCTACACCCAGATCGCACAGTACTGCGTACTGATCTTCGCCTACACCGTACCTGCCGTGTTCGTCTCTCTGAACATTACCGGTAATCCGATCCCTCAGCTGGGTATCGGCAGCGCCATGGCAGACGGCTCCGGCACCTTCATGCTGGATAAGCTGGACCAGGTGGTAACCGATCTTGGCTTCAAGGAGTACACGACCCAGGTGATGGGCAGCAAACTCAATATGTTTGTCTACACCCTCTCCCTGATGATCGGCACGGCTGGTCTGCCTCACGTTATCATCCGTTTCTTCACTGTACCCAAGGTTAAGGACGCACGTTCTTCAGCCGGTTGGGCACTGGTCTTCATCGCCATCCTCTACACCACTGCTCCAGCAGTAGGTTCCATGGCTCGTCTGAACCTGATGAATACCATCCAAGTTGGTGAAGTCGGTACTGTCGAAGGCAATATTGAAATCGCCAATGTTCCCCAGTGGATGCTGAACTGGGAGAAGACTGGTCTGCTGCAGTGGGAAGACAAGAACGGCGACGGTCGTATCCAGTACTACAACGACAAGAATGCCGAGTTTGCCGCCAAGGCTGAAGCCTGGGGCTGGAAAGGCAACGAGATGACCAAGGTTGACCGTGACATCATGGTACTGGCCAACCCGGAAATCGCGAAGCTGCCTAACTGGGTAATCGCTCTGGTTGTTGCTGGTGGTCTGGCGGCTGCGCTCTCTACCGCGGCCGGTCTGTTGCTGGCGATCGCCTCCTCCATCTCTCATGACCTTCTGAAGGGTGTTTTCATGCCCGATATCTCAGAGAAGAATGAGCTGATGGCCGGTCGTATCGCTATGGCAGGCGCCATCGGTCTGGCGGGTTATTTCGGTCTTCATCCACCGGATTTCGCAGCCGGCACCGTGGCCATCGCCTTCGGTCTGGCGGCCAGCTCCATCTTCCCTGTGTTGATGATGGGTATCTTCTATAAGAAGATGAACCGCGCAGGTGCAATCTGGGGCATGATCTCCGGTATCGGCGTAACCATGCTGTATGTGTTCCAGCACAAAGGCATCATGTTCGTACCAGGTACTTCCTTCCTGGGTGACATGGGCCCCAACTGGTTCCTGGGCATCTCTCCGAACGCGTTTGGTGCGGTCGGTGCTGTGGTCAACTTTGCGGTTGCCGCCATGGTATCCAAGGTCACTGCTCCGCCACCGGATCACATCCAGCATCTGGTTGAGGACATTCGTGTACCTAAAGGCGCAGGCGCCGCTTCTGATCACTAAGATCTAAAGCCAAGTCTGTAAATCGGCCCCGCTTCGGCGGGGCCTTTTTATCATCAAGGTTAAGAATCTCAACGTATTGGCTTCTGATTCTCTGCGGGCCTGTTAATATAGCCCCAATACGTTGATATTTTTTTATGTAAACAAAACTATTTGAGTCAAAGCCATGGAAATCGAACTGATCGAGATACGTGACTTTCTGGCTGAACGCCCCCCCTTCAATGCCCTCACCGAGGAACAGCTCGACCTGCTGCCAAAACAGCTCGAGATTCGTTACCTTCGCCGCACCAGCAGCTTTCCACCTGAAGGTTCGGGCAGCAATCATCTCTATATTCTGCGCAGCGGTGCCGTTGAACTGCTTGATGAAGATGAAAACCTGGTTGAGAAACTGGGGGAAGGTGGCATCTACACGACCCAGTGTCAGTTAATCGATATCAGCCGGGCCTCCCAGGGAGTTGCAACCGAGGATACCCTGCTCTATGTGATGTCCTGCAAAACCTTGCAGTCTCTGCGTGATACCGAGCCCTCCTTTAACGAACATTTCAGCGAATCGATGCGTGACCGCCTGAAGCAGGCAGTCAACACTCTGAAGGTCAGCAACAACAACAATCCCATGGAGATACTGACCGGTGAGATTCAGGATCTGCTGAAAAAAGCGCCGGTCACTGCCGATGTGGAGAGCAGCATTCGTGAAATCGCCCTGGTGATGAGTGCAAAAAACATCTCCTCCATGATGCTGATGAAGGATGAACAGCTTGTTGGCATGATCACTGACCGGGATCTGCGCAAACGCTGCGTCGCAGCCGGCGTCTCCCCAGATGCCCCTGTCAGCACTATTATGACCACCGATCTTAAAACGGTTCAGGAAGACACCCTGATTATCCAGGCGCTGATGATCATGACCAAGTTGAGGGTACACCATCTACCAGTGATGCGCGGTGACAAGGTGGTAGGCATGGTGACTGCAACCGACCTGGCCAGACACCAGTCGACCAACTCGGCCTTCTTCGCAGCAGACATACGCAAGGCGGAAAACCTGGAAAATCTGGCGAGCATTAGTGCACGCCTGCCGGAACTTCAGTACCAATTGGCCTCCTCCAGCGCTACCGCCCTGCATATCGGTGATGCCATCTCCTCCCTGACCGACTCGATAACCAGCAGGTTGATTGAATTGGCGCAGATGGAACTCGGACCTGCACCGGTACCCTACGTCTGGCTAAGCGGCGGCTCTCAGGCTCGCAGGGAGCAGACGTCACACTCAGATCAGGACAACGCTCTGTTAATCTCCGATGAGATGAGACCTGAGCATGCGCCTTATTTCGAAGAATTGGCCAAGCGGGTATGCGATGGCTTGAATGCCTGCGGCTATATCTATTGTCCTGGTGATGCCATGGCAATGAATCCTAAATGGCGGCAGACACTGCAGATCTGGAAAAAGTACTTCAATACCTGGATCAACAAGCCGGAACCCATGGCGCTGATGCTGTCCAGCATCTTTTTCGATCTGCGACCGGTCCACGGTGATTTTGAACTGTTTGAAGAGCTGCAAACGGAGATTCTCGGTAAAACCCGTGGTAACGGTATCTTTACCGCCTACATGGCGGCGAACGCCCTGCAACATCGACCACCTTTGGGCTTTTTCCGTACCTTTGTGCTGATTCATGGCGGTGCTCATGACGATACCTTCGATATCAAACACCGGGGCATCGTTCCAATCACCGACATTGCACGGGTTTTCGCCCTGGATCGAGGACTGCCTCAGGTCAACACAACCAATCGGCTTCGGGCCGCAGCGGAAACCCCGATTCTCAGCCAGGAGATGGGTGAGAACCTGATCGATGCACTGGAGTTCATCGCCAGCATGCGAATCAACCATCAGGCGGAACAGATCGGCAATGGAATCGACGCTGACAACTACATGTCTCCGGACGAACTTTCAGATCTGGAACGCAGGCATCTCAAAGACGCCTTTCGGGT
>JAHRHW010000283.1 GCA_019100305.1 Candidatus Thiodiazotropha taylori
AACGGACGGTAATTTAAGGTTTGCTGTGGATGCGGCAGTTGAATTCACACCCTCTACCCAGTTGCAGCAGCGCAATTGCATGACCACATTTACCAATGGTGAGGCGAATATCTCCTGTCTGGTTGCCATGGATGTGACCCTGGGACTGGATAGTCTGCTGAATGTGGTTTTAACCCACTCGCCAGACTCTGATACGACCACACTGTTGGATCTTACACAGATCACTTCCTACTGATCGGGAACAGCCCGGCGACCAAGCATTCGCTTGCCATCGCCGGGTCTGCCTCCAGCCTTAACTTGATGCTCTGGGGATCTACTCCAACCCTCGTCAGGCGGCTCCATTTCAATCCAGCTGGCATCGATTGCTCTGCCACTCCTTAATTGAAATCCGGTGGCCGCCAGGCAGTTGCCTTATCCCGGCATCAGTTGTTGCCTGTTGATTCATTGGTGTCATCTGAAGATACCCAGGGCATTGATCTGAAATCACTATGATTGGCTCTTTTTTTTTCGAATTTCCCCACCATGACAGCAAGATGGCATGCTTAAGATATGGTCCAGCATGCCGTTAGAGAGCCATAGACAGTTACTTGTCATAGATCGTTTTCTTGCTTGGAGGTGGTATGCCATGATCGGCGCTGGTCTTTCTATTCGTGCAAAACTGATGGCAGTAACCGGCCTCACGTCAACACTCTTTATTTTTGCACTCTACTACACACTTACTGGAACTGATCAGGTCAGTCAGCACTTCACCAGCTTTATTGAACAGGATCAAAAACGCATTGAGCTTCTGCGCACCATGCAGGCTGAAGGCTCCCAGGCAGTCATTGCCGCAGCGAAAAAAGTGATGGTCCCCAGCCTGGTTCCACCTGCAAAAGTTGCGGCTAAAGCTGGAGAACAGTTCGATCAGGCGCTGCATTCCGTCAAAGCGCTGTATGGAGATGATCCGACAGGGTATGCCAAGATTGAAGAGATCTCAGAATTCTGGGCGCAATGTCTGCCGAATGCCCTGGCAGTCATAAAATATATCGACGAGGGCAGGAGTGATGAAGCAAAAGGGCTGTTCACCGATAAGGTGCAGAAGAGCTGGGGCAATATCCGCAAACGTCTGCAACCTTTAATCATTGCGGAAACGGAACGTACCGCGATTACCCAGCAAGCCGTCAAGACGGAGGTAGCGGATATCTTCATGACCGGTACTGGTCTGGGGGTGATCGCGCTTGCCATTGGGTTGCTGCTGAACTTTCTCATCAGCCGAAACATCATTTGCAGTATCAACCGTGTTGCTGATGGTCTGGAGTTGATCGGTGCTGGAGATGGAGATCTTACCCAGCGTCTGCCGTTGGTGGGTGGTGTTGAGCTGGAGCGGTTAGCGAGCGGTTTCAATCAGTTTGCCTCGGAAACCCAGAGCCTGGTGCGCAAGGTTGCAGACTCATCACAGCAGATGAACACTTTCTCAACGGAGCTGGCTGAAGTCGCACAAGCTTCAAAAGCGACAGCTGATCAACAGGATGAGGCGATGAGACAGGTGGCAACCGCAATGACCGAGATGACAGCCACAGTGAAAAGCGTCGCAGGGAGTGCTGCGAGTGCGGCAACCGCGGCGGAAAACGCCGATCATCAGGCAAAGCATGGCAGTCAGGTGGTCGATCAGACTCAGCAGGCGATTGAGACGCTATCCCAGGGTGTTGAACAGGCCAGTAACGATATGAAGGCGCTTGAGGAGGAGACAGCCCAGGTTGGTGTCGTAGTGTCTGTCATCAAGGGAATTGCCGAGCAGACCAATCTGTTGGCCCTGAATGCCGCCATCGAAGCGGCACGTGCCGGTGAAATGGGCAGAGGCTTTGCCGTGGTTGCCGATGAGGTCCGAACCCTGGCCAGTCGCACCCAATCTTCTACCCGTGAGATCAACGATATAATCGAACGCCTGCAGGAGGGTGCACGCAATACCGCCGGTATGATGGAGGGTCGTCGTGACGACGCGGTGGAGACGCTCAAGCAGGCGGCTCAGGCGGGTACCGCACTGGAAGAGATTACCCGGGTGGTTGCAGACATCCGGGATATGAACGTAGAAATTGCCAGTGCGGCCGAGGAGCAGGAGGCTGTGTCGCTGGAGATCGAAAGGAATACTGCCAGTGTTGGAGAGTTGTCACAGCAGAGCAAACATTCTACATCACAGACCGAAGCGACCGGTTTGGAGATGCAGGCAATCTCCAATCAGATTTCACAGCTGGTGGGGCGTTTTAAGATCGATTGATTCTGGACTCATCCGATAGCTCCTGTTACGACAGCAAAAAGCGCCTATCAAGGCGCTTTTTGCACTTTCCATCAGACCCTCTCTCTCGTGAAATCATGTGCTGGGACTATAAGCATGCCTCACTATTGCGATCCCACTGCAGAGATGTGGATGGCATTGTGATGAAATCATAGAATCGATTCTCGAATGCCACGCCGATTCATCGGTCATTTCACCTGCGCTTAAATCCCTCTAATAATGAGTTGATAATCCCCCTATCATGCAAGCTAGATTAGTGCTTGGATGAAGGATGATTAATACCAATACTGAAATCTGGCTCATTTACTTTTCGCGATAGTAATGGGTTGTTTGAAAATATCTCTTCAAAAAGACAAATAAATAGGGGAATCCATATGGGTAGAGGTGAGGTGCATAGTGCTGCTGGTTTCACAAAACGGTTATTGCATCGGTTGACCGTTTTACTCTTGGCTCTACTGTCTGCTGTTGTCTTGGCGCAAACGCCGCCCCCCGCCGTTGTTCAGTCGAGCCAGACACCATTGCAGCTGGTGGTTGAAAACAGGACCGGCTACGAGGTCGATGTGCTCTATAAACAGGACGACCAGTATGCATTTCACACCAGCATTCCCGATGGTCAGGATATGGTGCAGCAGGTTACCCCTGGATTCGTCTGGTTCTTCGGTGCTGGTGGTGAAACCATCATCGCCCAGTATCAGACCAACTCGGCGCAGCAGCAGCGGATGGTGCTTACCCCGGAGATGATCGTCTCTGCAGGCTTAGCCCCAGCTGCGTCATCAGGCCGCGCTGCTGCAGAGCAGCAGGGCTCGGTGCTGCCGGCCGAACTGCCACCACCGAAGTTCGTCAAAGGGCCAGAAGTCGAGAACGATATTCCGGCCAAACAGGACTTCAATGAAGAGGCGGCGATCGAAGAGCTGGAACCGATTCGCGCGCCCCTGGTTGAGTGGTACAACATCAGTGATAAAGCATTTGCGATTCTGACTTCTGACACAGCGTTTCTAACCGCTACGGAGTCGGGTGCTCTGACTGTTTTCAAACAGCCTAAAGGAACTGCCGCTGATACAAAGTCCGGCTGGATGGCTACGGAAGTGGAAGGTAAAAAGGGTATCTATCGAATCAACAATCTCTATATGAATGACAGCTATCTCTATATCGATGAGCTGGCAACCCAGGGTTCACCGGTCAAACTGGGTCCTGAAGGCATGACTTCACCCACCGGTGAGTGGCGTGTCGACAAGGGGCAGACCTTTACTTTTCTGACCAACGTGGTGCGACCCAACCTGGCAATTGGCGTGCGCGACGGTAAAGTGGGCTTAAGCTCTAAGTCTTATAATCGATCCGAATATACCGATGAGATCAAAGCCCACCATGCGGGGGATGCCTTTGTCCTCTACAGTGCCGAGGCTTACCGGGCTCTACTCGGTCTGGTGCCTGCCTTGGCACAGATGGCGGAAAATGTACGGCTCCTCGAAGAGCAGGAAGCCAAACGTCAGGCCGCCATCGAAGAGAAGAAACGCCAGGCGGAGGCGGCAGAGCGGGAGCGACGCCGAATCGCGGCGATACCCCAAGTGAATCGCACTCGTGGTCACGTCACCAGCAGAATGGGGGTTGGTGATGTCTATGATGGTGAGAATGGCGAGAAGGCCATCAAGTATAAGTTCAACAAGACAGATTCCACTGAGGTGTTGTCGGTAAACCTGCGTACCTCCAAGGATCCGGCCAAAACTCAATATCTGGATCTGGCCATAAAACCTGAGGTCAGTGCCTGGGTGAAGGATGGGGATCTCTACGTGGCGGTAAAGACCGACAAGCAGACCACACTCAGTTTGCGGCATGGCCAGACCCCGAGTAAGGATTTTCCAACAGATGGTAATTTTTACGTCGGACATGTCCGGGCCAACTTGAGATTCGATGCCGGCCGGGAAGTGCTGTGGAAACCCTCGGTGAAGAACAAAGAGATCGGCTTCGGTTCAAGCTCGGATGTCTCCAAGGGTATCAACGTCTCGGCGGAAGAGATCATTGGCGCCGACATGTCGGAGAGTAGCGGCACCAATGTGAATTTCCAATCCCGTGAGTTCGAGGTTTCCGGGGTGCGGGGCCCGGGGCCGCAGATGATCGGTTCGCTGCAGTATGAGTGGGACAGCTGTGCGTTGGCAGACAAGCCAAAGTCCACTGAACCCTGCACCTATGAAAAACCGGTTGATCTCTATGATTCAGAGACACTCAGCCTGCGTAAGATACCTCTGATTGCCCACTCCCTCACCGGCATGGAGACGGTCACTGTATTCAAAAACCGCTTTCCCCGGGAAGGCCTTTGGTCGAATGTACCGATCTATCTGACTATCGATGTGCAGTTGCATGCGGTGAAGGTGGTCCGCTCAACCAAAAATAATACCAAGAACAAGGACTGGGAGGATTTCAAAGCGGGTTTCACCTACGTCTGGCGCCCCGATTTATGGGATACGGACAAATCCTTCAATGATCAGCACATCATCAAAGAGGCCTTACAGAAGCCGGTCGGCTCAACCTTCAATGCCTCATTCAAGGTCTATATGCACGCCAATGTGGATGATCTTAAGCCCTTTATGAAGTCCTCTCTGTAGGCAGACAACAGGAGTGAACTTCGATGCTTAATGCTACGAGAGTACTATTACTACTCCTTTTCTCTCTGTTGTCGACGACTGTTGCGGCCAAGCTGTCAGCGGATCATCACTATCTCAAGATTGATTTGGATGCCGCATCAGGCCTGTTGTATCAGGCTGAGCAAAGCGACCCATCGGCAGATCAAAATTCTCTGTTCAAAAAGGTATTGGTCGCCAATAACAGCAGCGGTGTCCCCCAATCTGTCAAGAACAATCGTCGCAGAGACAACGATAGCGACAACCGGAGTAACTTCGACAACAATAACAACAATGCTGACAGAGCAGATGACAATAGCGATACGGGTGACCCCAATGGGGAACCTGCTGTTCCTATTCCGGCAAAGCCGACACGGAAGATCGGTCCACCACCGGTGGTGTCACAACCCGATGCAGATGATGGGGCGGTAGAAGCGGATGCTCCGCCGGTTGATCAAAGGCCAGGCTGGGGGGACAATCCGCAGAGTGTATGGGGAGATGATCCTCAACAGGGTAATCAGGCCAAACCGGATCCCAGGTTTCCATTTGGCATCCCACCCGGGGTCGATCCCAATAAACCCTTTCCGGCAAATGATGGTAAAGCGAAAGGCTACAACAACGCACAACAGGCAAAGCCAGATCCAAGGTTTCCCTTCGGCATACCGCCTGGCGTCGATCCCAATAAGCCGTTTCCAACGAATGCTGACAAGGCGAAAGGCTATAACAATGCCAAACCGGTTCAGCCGAACCAGCAACCAAACCCAAAACCGCCGGTAGCTGTCGCTCCTGGCAATGCGGGTAAGCAGCCCGCACCGGCTACGGGCGGCAAAGCGCAGGGTTACAATAAGGCCAAGCAGAACGCTGGCGCCATAGCGACAACTCAACCACCTCTGAATACTCTGCCAAATGCCAAGCGAGTCTATAACGGAGCCATAACTGAATTCTTTGATGGCTCGCGTAAAGCTGATGTTGAATATGCCGGACGAGTTGAATGGGTCAATATCAAGGGCCCCGATGGAAAAACCCTGCGCGATGACTTTGGCCAACCGGTGGCTGAACCTATGCTGATATCCGGTGACCAGCCAGGGGAGCTCGGCAAGCGGCTTGGTGGTGGTGCCAATTCAGTCGTCTATCTGAGTAAATCGAGGCCAAAAGAGCTGGTCAACAAATTTGTCAGAATAAC
>JAHRHW010000284.1 GCA_019100305.1 Candidatus Thiodiazotropha taylori
GTCGTGTAGTCATTCTACATGAGCGAATGATAACGCCGCTGGGCGCAACAGGGCGTATTGGATTCGTGTTAACAGGCCCTAGTCTTGCCTGCTGATTTGTGCCGCCTGCCAGGTTCCGCATGATGGATAGCAGCGGATAATAACAGGTTGGTAGAATGCCGCTGCCGGTGTAACCTGAGCACGGTGCGAAAAGAATAATTCAGATTGATGAGAAAAGGCGTGGAGCTAGACCAAGAGCACGAACAACAGTGGCAGCAGTGGTGTGAGAAACTGGCTGATGCGGAACTGAGTCCACCGGAGGACCGGCTGTTTATCAACCAATTGAAGCGGGTCTGGGAGGGCAGTGATTTTGTCGTCCAGGTGGCCAACCGTTTTCCGGAACTGTTGCCGGAACTGCACCAGCAGGGCCTGCTGGGAGGCCGTTTTGAGGCGGGTGAAATGGCCTCCCGTCTGGCTGGCCATCTCAGTGGAATCAGCGATGAGCAGGCGCTGGGCAGGCAACTTCGCCAATTCCGCCGTCAGCAGATGGTGCGCATCATCTGGCGTGACCTGACCGGCCTGGCTGAGCTGGCTGAGACCCTGGAGGATCTCTCCGCACTGGCGGATGCCTCGATTGAGCTGGCCCTGCAGCACCTCTATGAGTGGTGTTGCAACGAGATGGGGGTGCCGAGAAACGAACAGGGGGAGGCTCAGCCCCTGGTGGTGTTGGGGATGGGTAAGCTGGGTGCCCGGGAGCTCAACCTATCCTCCGATATCGATCTGATCTTCGCCTATCCCGAGTCAGGCCAGGCCGATGGTGCACGACGCCTTACCAATGAACAGTTTTTCATCCGTCTCTGCCAGAAGCTGGTGCAGGCGCTGGATAACCATACGGCCGATGGCTTCGTCTTCCGGGTGGATACCCGCTTGCGTCCCTTTGGCACGGTTGGCCCACTGGCGATGAGCTTCTCCGCGATGGAGAGCTACTACGGCTCCCAGGCCCGTGAGTGGGAGCGCTATGCCATGATCAAGGCCAGAGTGGTTGCCGGTGATGTGGCTTCGGGCGATGAACTGATGGCGATGCTCAGGCCTTTTGTCTACCGCCGTTACCTCGATTTCAGCGCCATCGAGTCACTCCGGGAGATGAAGCAGCTGATCAGCAGCGAACTGCATAAGAAAGGCATGGAGGCCAACATCAAGCTTGGACCTGGCGGAATCCGTGAAATCGAGTTCATCGGGCAGGCTTTTCAGTTGATTCGAGGTGGGCGGGATAAAGATCTGCAGATCCGTCCCATACTCTCTGTGTTGAAACTGCTGCAGGAACGCAAGCTGCTGCCGGAGTATGCGGTACGGGAACTGACCGAAGCCTACGAGTTTCTGCGCCTGGTGGAGAACCGGATTCAAGCCTGGCAGGACAAGCAGACCCATCTCTTGCCATCGGACGAGATGTTGAGATTGCGTCTGTCCCGATCCATGGGGTTTGACGACTGGCCGGTTTTCTCAGAGGTGCTGGAGCAGCATCGCAAACGGGTACAGGGCCATTTCGATATGGTTTTCGCTGCTCCGCAGGCTGAAGCGGATCAGGAGAATCAGCCATTTGCTGCGGTATGGAACGATATGTTGGATGAGGAGCAGGCTGAATCGTTGCTCCATCGATATGGCTTCGGTAAGCCGGATCAGGCGCTACATCTGTTGAATCATCTGCGCAACAGCCACGCCTGCCGTCAGTTGAGCAGCAAGGGCCGGGAGCGTCTCGATCAGTTGATGCCGCTGTTGTTGCAGGCGGTCGGACAGTCCGAGAGTGCCGATGTCACCCTGCCCAGAGTGCTCAATCTGCTGGAGGCGGTTGCCCGCCGAACCGCCTATATCGCCCTGTTGATTGAAAATCCGATGGTGCTCTCCCAGCTGGTCAAGCTGGCCGGTGTCAGCCCCTGGGTGGCGAGCATGCTGACCCTTCATCCGATCCTGATGGATGAGTTACTCGATCCACGCCGGCTCTATTCACCCCTCAAGCGGGAGGCGCTCAGCGAAGAGCTGGCCGAACAGATATCCCGTATCGATGCGGATGACCTGGAGAGCCAGATGGAGCGGTTACGCCAGTTTGCCCAGAGTAACCGCCTGAGAGTGGCAGCGGCGGACATCGCCGATCAGATCCCGTTGATGGTGGTCAGTGACTATCTCACCTGGATCGCTGAAAGCATCATCGAGCAGGTGATCCAGCTGACTTACCGGGAGATGGTACGGCGGCATGGAGAACCGCCAGGGATCGAGCCGGGAGAGACCGGCTTCGCAGTGGTCGGCTACGGTAAGCTGGGTGGTATCGAATTGGGCTTCGGCTCTGACCTGGATATGGTGTTTCTGCATGGCTGTGCCGATCGGAACGCCTATACCAAAGGCAGGAAACCGGTCTCAGTGGACGTTTTCTATGCCCGCATGGCGCAGCGGTTCATCCATATCATGACTACCCGAACCCCGTCGGGGATACTCTACGAAGTGGATATGCGTCTGCGGCCGAACGGCAACTCCGGCATGATGGTGGCCTCCCTGGAGACCTTCGAGACTTATCAGAAGAACAGCGCCTGGACCTGGGAACACCAGGCTCTGGTGCGGGCCAGGGTGGTGGCCGGGGATGCCAGGCTGGCTGGGCGTTTCGATGAGATACGGCGCAGTATCATCGGTTCCGAGCGGGAGCCGGATAAGTTGCGTGGTGAGGTTGTCGAGATGCGGGAGAAGATGCGTTCCGCGCTGGATAAGAGTAACCAGGAGCTGTTTGACCTGAAGCAGGGTCGGGGCGGTATCGTCGATATTGAATTTATGGTTCAATACACGGTCCTTCGGTGGGCGCATCACCACCCAGAACTGTTGGTCTGGACGGATAACATTCGCCTGCTGGAGACGCTTTCCAGACTGGGATTGCTCGACAATCATGCCGCAGATCGCATGATGGGGATCTACAAGGTGTTGCGGGCGGTCTACCATCGCAGTGCGCTACAGGATCAGCCGGCGCTGGTGGAGAGTGAGAAGCTTGCCGAAGAGCGGGCACTGGTGCAGGATCTCTGGTCCTGTCTGATGCACAATGAAGAGTTGAACGAGAGAAGTTTTCATGATGTCGACAATGGCTGACCGTGACGGTGTCATCTGGCTGGATGGCAAAATGGTTCCCTGGCGCGAGGCGAAAACCCATGTCCTGACCCACACGCTGCACTATGGGATGGGAGTATTTGAAGGGGTGCGCGCCTACCATGCCGAGAAGGGTACGGCGATTTTCCGTCTGCAGGAACATACCGACCGTCTGTTTCGTTCCGCCCATATCCTGAATATGACCATTCCCTTCGATCGCGAGACATTCAATGAGGCCCAGCGGGCGGTGGTGCGGGAGAACAATCTCGACTCGGCCTATATCCGGCCAATGTGCTTTTATGGCTCCGAGGGCATGGGACTACGGGCGGACAATCTGAAAGTCCACTGCATGGTTGCCGCCTGGGAGTGGGGCGCCTATCTGGGTGCAGAAAACATGGAGAAGGGTATCCGTATCCGGGTCTCTTCATTTACCCGACACCATGTCAATATCACCATGTGCCGGGCAAAGGCCAATGGAAACTACATGAACTCCATGATGGCCCTGCAGGAAGCGCTGCATGACGGCTATGACGAGGCTCTGCTGCTCGACGCGGAAGGCTATGTCATGGAGGGTTCGGGAGAGAACATCTTTATCGTTCGCGATGGGGTGATCTATACCCCGGATCTGACTTCGGCGCTGGACGGGATAACCCGCAAGACAGTGATCGAGCTGGCCGAAGAGCTGAATTACAAAGTGGTTGAGAAGCGCATTACCCGGGATGAGGTCTATATTGCTGACGAGGCCTTTTTCACCGGTACCGCGGCGGAAGTGACGCCGATCCGCGAGGTCGACAACCGGGCCATCGGTGCGGGTGGTCGGGGGCCGATCACCGGTGAGCTGCAAAAGCGCTATTTCGACCTGGTACATGGTCGCTTGGCATCCCATCCGGAATGGTTGGACTATGTCTGATCAACAGCTCAGAGGAGAATCGTATATGACTCAGGCAGAAACACAATCCACCCAGCAGGAGATACACAAGGTCACCCGTAAGGACCTGCCGCTCTGCTGTCCTCGCCCGGGTGAAACCCTGGCGGCACTCCACCCGCGGGTCTATCTGCCGATCGAAAAGACCGGCAGCGCCACCTGTCCCTATTGCGGCGCCAGGTATCAACTGACCGAATAACTGGGCCTGTTAACCCGGCAACTCAGTGCCGGGCTGATCACGCCTGACAACCAGCAACCTCACGCAGCTCGTATCAACACCAGCAGGGCGATCCCCTGTGGCTTCATCAATACTCAACCGGAAAGGGCTGTTCTGGTTAACCAATTCCCCAACCAACCACCAATCTACAGATTTCCAGGCTACTGGACGATAGAGTCAGAGAGGATTGATCTACTTGGGGTTCATAGGATGTGTATATGTCTCAGGTCAATGTCGATAGCCGAACAAAATGGCACCATCTTTGGTCATGGAGGACCGATACGCTCGGTCTGGATGGGTTGTGAATGACCGACTGGATTACGGTTATGAACGAAAATCATATTTTGCTGGTTGAAGACAATCCCGATGATGAACTGCTGGCTTTACGTGCGTTTAAAAAGTCGAACATCAATCATCGGGTGGAAGTGGCTCGTGATGGCAGTGAAGCGGTGAATTACCTTTTCAGGATGGATGAGGCCCAGTCCCTGCCGAAAGTTGTACTACTGGATCTGCAGTTGCCGAAAATGAGCGGATTGGATGTTTTGAAAGCGATACGCAAATATCCTCGCACCCAGTTGTTACCGGTGGTGATACTCACCTCATCCGACGAGCAGCGGGACATGATAGAGAGTTACCGGCTGGGTGCGAACAGCTTTATCAGAAAGCCGGTGGACTTCACCCAGTTCACTGATCTGATTCGTCAGTTGGTGGCCTATTGGATGACGATGAACCTGACACCGGGGAAGTGCTGACGGATGGATAAGCCACCACTGCGTCTGTTGTTGGCCGAGGACTCGGAAGATGATGCGGTGTTACTGCTGCATTATCTGAGGAAAGATCAGTGGACGATTGAACACCATGTTCGTGTGGACAGTCCGGAAACCCTGGCCAGTGCATTGACCGACCCATCCTGGGATCTGGTGATTACCGATCACAATATGCCCTCCTTCGACTCTGAAGAGGTGCTGAGGATGGTGAGCGAGGCGAATAGCGACATTCCGGTAATCATCGTCTCGGGCAGTATTGGTGAAGAGCTGGCGGTCTCGATGATGAAGTGTGGCGCTGCCGACTACATCATGAAGAGCAATCTGACCCGTCTGGGTGCCGCCATCGAACGGGAGTTGCAAGAGGCTAAATCCCGCGAGGCCAGGCGTCGCGCGGAAGACCGGTTGCAGCATATGGCCTTCCACGACTCTCTGACCAACCTCAAAAACAGGCATGAACTGGAGCAGGCGCTGCAGAAGGCCCTGGAAGAGTCGCGTCATGCGAACCAATCGCATGCCTTCATGTATCTGGATCTGGATCAGTTCAAAGTAGTCAATGATACCTGTGGACACATGGCCGGTGACGAGCTGTTGCGACAAGTCTCTGCGGTACTGAAAAAACGGGTGCGGGAGAGTGACCTGCTGGCCCGCCTTGGCGGCGATGAGTTTGGTGTACTGCTGCTCAACTGTCCCCTGGAGCGGGCAGAGCAGTTGGCCAACATTCTCAGGGAGACGGTGGAGGCGTTTCGGTTTATCTGGGAGGGGCGGCCATTCAGTACCAGTGTGAGCATCGGCCTGGTCGACATCACACCGATGACCAAGAGTGGTATCGAAGTGTTGAGTAATGCGGATATGGCCTGTTTTGCTGCTAAGAGCCGCGGCCGTAACCGGGTGCATATCTACACCGCTGAAGATGATGAGCTGGCTCTGCGCCGGGATGAGATGCAGTGGGTCAGTCGTATCAACAGTGCGCTGAGCGAAGATCGTTTTCTGCTCTATCAGCAGCAGATCGTT
>JAHRHW010000285.1 GCA_019100305.1 Candidatus Thiodiazotropha taylori
CCACTCCAGCTCCGCCTTCATGGATTTGATGTGGGCGGCCTCTTCGCGGGACTCCTGCTCCAGGCGCTGCTCCTTCTGTTCCAGCCAGGAGGAGTAGTTGCCCTCCCAGGGAATGCCGTAGCCCCGATCCAGTTCGAGTATCCAGCCGGCCACATTGTCGAGAAAATAGCGGTCATGGGTCACCGCTACCACGGTACCCGTGTATTCATGGAGAAATCGCTCCAGCCAGGCGACTGACTCTGCATCCAGGTGGTTGGTCGGTTCGTCCAGCAACAGCATATCCGGTTTTTCAAGCAGTAACCGGCAGAGGGCGACCCGGCGTCGTTCACCGCCGGAGAGGGTTTTTACATCCGCGTCCCAGGGTGGCAGTCGCAACGCATCGGCTGCAATCTCCAACTGCCTCTCGATGTTGTGTCCGTCACAGGTCTGGATGATGTCTTCAAGTTGAGCCTGCTCTTTGGCCAGCGCATCAAAATCCGCATCCGCTTCGGCATAGGCGGCATACACCTCGTCGAGACGGCTCAGCGCCTGTTTCACTTCAGCCAGTGCCCCCTCCACATTGCCCCGAACATCCAGGGACTCATCGAGTTGGGGTTCCTGGGGCAGGTAGCCCACCCGGATACCGGCCTGGGGACGGGCTTCACCTTCGATGTCGGTGTCCACACCGGCCATGATGCGCAGCAGGGTCGACTTACCGGCGCCATTGAGTCCGAGTACGCCGATTTTGGCGCCTGGAAAGAATGAGAGTGAGATATCCCGTAGAATCTGCTTTTTCGGCGGGACGACTTTGCCCACCCGATTCATTGTATAGATGTATTGGGCCATGGAACCTGTATCTAGATTGACTGTTATGGTGTGGCTCACGAATCACGCGCAAATTCAAACCTGAGTGTGATTCTGCTGACCAGTTTTCGGCCGTTATCCTACCATGAGACCCTGCTGGCAGGTAGATTTACCTTCGGGCCTGATAAGAGCGTGTCAGGCAGGTTTCTAAATCGATATCTTAGGAGTTTTCCGTCTTGATCGCGATGCTCGATGCTTCAAAATCAAACAGCTCGGAGAAACTTGGATTGCCTTGGTTGATGGTAAAACAACCATCGATAAGAAGGCCTCTTCCATTGATACAAGGAAAACGCAAATCGGCGTCGTTCAATTGATTGAGTTTGGCTGAGACTTGAATACCTGCAGAAACTCATCTTCCGGTAGCGGACGGCTGTAGAAAAAACCCTGTGCCAGATGACAGCCGGCACTGTTGAGTTGATCGATCTGTGTCTGGCTTTCAACCCCTTCGGCGATCAGATCCAGATTGAGTCCTCGGGCCATAGAGATGATTGCGGTAACGATGGAGTTGTCGCCCTTGGATTTGATGCCTTCGACAAAGGAGCGGTCCATCTTCAGGGTATTGATCGGCAGGGATTGCAGATAACCCAGGGAGGAGTATCCGGTGCCAAAGTCGTCGATAGCGATCCGTATACCTCTGTGGGACAACCGGGAGAGGGTATCGATGGCCTTTTCCATATCCTGCATGATGGCATGTTCGGTAATCTCAAGTTCCAGAACATTTCGATCCAAGTTATGGCGTTTGATGATCGCCAGGGTTTTATTGACGAATTGATCCATCTCGAGCTGCTGCACGGAGATATTCACCGACAGACTCAGTTTAATGTTCTCTTCGGTTTGCCAGCGCTGCATATCCTGACAGGCTTTGCGTAATACCCACTCGCCCAGCGGTACGATCAGCCCCGACTCTTCAGCAACATTGATGAACTCACTGGGTTGTATGATGCCTTTGTCCGGATGCTGCCATCGCACCAGCGCCTCCACACCGACAATTTTGCCTTCCATGGTGTTGTATTGAGGCTGATAGTAGAGGCAGAGTTCATCCGTGGAGATCGCTTTGCGCAGACCGTTTTCAATGTCCAGGGAGGCGGCGAAATGACTTTTCATCCTGTCTGAATAGAAGGCATAACCGTTCTTGCCGGAGTTTTTTACCTTGTACATGGCGATATCGGCATGCTTGATCAGAGAGTCTTTGGTGTCACCGTCTGATGGGTAGACAGATATGCCGATACTGAAGCTGATAAAGATCTCTTCATTCTTGATCAGGAAAGGTTCCGCGGTGAGGCGCAAAATTTTCTCAGCCAGATTGCGCGCATCCTGAATGTCGTTGATCTCAGGTATGAGCAGATTGAATTCGTCACCACCGACGCGCGCCAGGGTATCTGCTTCACGCAGTTCGCTGCGCAGACGCTGACCGACCATTTTCAGCAGCTCGTCACCCACATAGTGGCCCAGTGAGTCATTGATGATCTTGAACCGGTCCATATCCAGGTACATCACAACCAGCTTTTTACCGGTGCGCTTGGAGTGGGCCATGGCCATGTTGAGGCGGTCGCGGAACAGGGTACGGTTTGGCAGATTGGTCAACAGGTCATGATGCAGCTGATACTTGATCAGCTCTTCCGCCTGTTTGCGCTCAGTAATGTCTCTGGCAACCCCGTAGGTGCCGATAAAAGACTTCTGATTATCCTCACCGACCGAATAGATGCCGATGGAGCTCAGCTCGATGGGTACAGATCTGGATTCAAAGTAGCGAGGGCCATCGTTGATTTTACAGTTCAATCTCAATTCAGTACTGCGAGTTGCCCGGTCACCGGTGCGTCGCTCGTTGAATGTGTAGTTGGCCTGGTTGATGTCTTCTTCAAAGATCAGTTTCGAGAAGTGCTGCCCAATGATCTCTTTAGGCTCATATCCCAGTAATCCCTCAACACGGTCGTTGATGAAGGCGAAGCGACCCTCCTGGTCCAGCAGGTAAATCATGTCGGGCGAGTTGTTGACGATGAACTTATGCAGCGACTCCGACTCATTGAGACGCTGACTGATCAGCTTGTTCTCAATTTTCAGACGGCGATGGTCAAGGGTGTTGTCGATGGTGCGCAACAGCTCTTCAGGCTGGTAAGGTTTGCGCAGAAAATCCTTTGCGCCGTTTCGTAGCGCCAGTGAGGCGTGATCAAAAGTGGCTTCACCGCTGATGATCACGATGTCGCAATCGATACTGTACTGATCGATGTGCTCCATCACCTTGTGGCCATTCAGGTCGGGCATGTTGAGATCGAGCAGTATCAGGTCGAAGTTGTTGCTGTTGAGTAGGTCGATCGCCTCACGTCCACTCTCGGCGAGGGTGATCTCGTGTCCGGTAAATCTCAGCAGTTCCTTGAGGCTGGCTCTGGCTCTGGGTTCGTCATCCGCTATCAGGATACGCGCATGCAGTTGTTGCCTGCGTCGTTCGCTGTTGGCACTGTTGTTGGGTATGGTGGATAAATCACCCTCAATTCCCCGCCAAGGTGTTGGATAGTATGGATGCATTGTCTACTCTCGAGTCGAACGCGGTAAAAAAAGTTGGAACCGGGTGCCGGAGTTGCTGTTGGAGGTGCAATTGACCACCCCTGACAGCTCGTCCATCAGGCTCTTGATTATGGCCAGTCCCAATCCTGAGTGGCTGCTATCCTTGGTGCTTTTACCGGGTAAAAACAGCTGATCCATAATCTCCGCATCGATTCCAGGTCCCGAGTCGACCACTTCAATTTCTATATGTGCCTTACCATTAAGATAGGCATTGTCCCTGGAGGCAATACTCAGTTTCCCTCCCTCTGGCATGGCCTCGACTGCATTTTTGATGAGATTGGTCAGTATCTGCTTGATATGGCCGCGCCGGGAGGAGATTAACGGGATATCAGGATCGAGATCAACCTCCGTGTTGATGTTGTGAGTGGCAAACAGAGATGACTGGAAAAGCTTGTGAAGATCCTTGATTAAGACATTGATATCCAAGCCTTTTTCCTGTTGCTCCAGCTCTTCTGGAATGTCACGCATACGCAGTAGGATATTCCCCACCCGGTTGATCTCATCCTTGATGATCTCCAACTCTTCCTGGACCTCGTGGTTTTCACCCAGTTTCATGCCGAGGATGTGCAGATAGTTATTGATGATACCCAGAGGGTTGTTCGCCTCATGCACCACCTTGCGTGCCTCCAGGTGGAAGGCGGCGCGTTCATCCTCCAGGAGTTGCTGTTGGGACTGGCGCATCTCCTGCTGGCGCAGCAGTGTCTCACAAGCTTGCCGGGTGAACAGATGCAGCATGGGCAGCTGGGTTTCAAACAGCGGTATCTGATCTCTCTCCAGGCCGATCGCCAAAACTCCCAGCCTCTGTTGCTGTGCTGTCAGTGGCAGGTAGCAGAGGGTTTCACTGTCGATGAATCCCATCAGCTGTTGGTCTGCGACCGTCAGGTTCGCTTGATGTGCCTCATCGTCTGTCGTGACTCTCATCTGCTTGTTAAAGGACAGGGCAGCCAGGCTGCGATCCGTCTCTGTGCCGAAGCTCAGCTCTTCAAGCTGCTGCTGTCTGCCGCGTGTGGCGGGAGAGTAGGGGAGTAACAGGGCCTGTTCATCGGCTTTGAGCAGAAAACAGGCCCGTTTCAGCCCAAACAGCAGTTCAAGATCCCGGTGTATCTGCTGCAGCGTGGTATGGCGGTCTGCCTTGTCAGGAGGAGGGGTAAGGCTGCCGCCAAACAGTGCGGCTTGTTCTACCCGTTCTGCAAGTGCGATCCGATGTGCGGCTGAATCTGCCTCATCGTCATCATCCAGTTCCACTTTCAGAAAAGGAATACCCAGGCTGCCTGCACTCTCGGTGGCCTGTTTGAAGGATTCGGCGGTCAATTTCTCGATGACCGATTGATTTAAGCCGAACAGATTGTCCGCCTGGGTCAGTGCGGCGTCATCCGGCTTGGTCTCTCCCAGGGCGAGTTGACAACCGAGGTTGACCAACTTGACCAGTGGGGCGCTGTCCAGAATCCGATCCGCCGGCTCATATTGATAGCGAAGCGCATCGGCCAGAAAACTGTGGAGTTGCCATTGATCGATCATCTGCGAGCCAATCACTGGATAGCTCACCCCATACTGCTTCAACTCCTGCTTGAGCTGTTTTTCGATCTCTGAATTGGCATCGACCAGTTTTTGATATCCCTGGGCATCTTTCTGCAACAGGGCGAGTTGTCCCAAACGATGCAGCAGGCCTGCCAGGTAGGCCTCTTCAGGCATTTTGTAGGCAGTCAGGTCGGCCAATGAGCGACACACAAAGGCACAGAACAGGGATCTGGACCAGATCAGATCAAGGCTCTGCCCAATGGTATCGCTCAGTTTGGAGAAATATTGCTGTACGGCACTGTTGATGGCAATGGTTCGGACGCTGTTCATTCCCAGCACCACCAACATGTGATGCAGGCTGGTGAACTCGTTCCACTGCCGATAAAAAGGCGAGTTTGCCGCAGCCATAACCTGGGAAGTGATGGCTGCATCCTGCTGAATGATTGCACTCAAGGATTCAAAACTGACGTTGGGGTCATTACAGCTATCGATCAGCTGAATGAGTATGGCTGGTGGGGATGGCAGATCGCAGAATTTTCCGTCGATTGCCTTGTCTTGGTTTGGTTTGGTCACGTAAATACCAAGTTTATTATGGGGTTACGCCAGTATCTTGTGGTAATTAATAGCACTTAATCGAGTTGAATGAAAGCGTTTTCAGAGCATTACATGATCTGAATGACAATATCGAATCCTCTCACAACCCATTTTGGATCCACTTCCATAACATAATAGTCTTTGAATCCGCTCAAATCCGGTGACCGATATACCTTGGATGCAGAAATGCCTTGCCCAATCAGGCGGAAGCAGATTCCTAAAAATACCTGACGGAAAATTGCCTGGCTGGCTTCCAATTGAGAGTCAAGAAATTGTCCTTTTCAGAGTGACGAAATTTAACTAATTGATTTTTATGGAAAAATCGTTTACTTACCGCATGGCACTTTATTTGCATTCCATAGTGAGTAGTCTCATTGAGGAATAAAAAATGGCAAATGAAGAAGCATCAGAAGAACTGGATCTTGGCGAAGAGAAAGGTGGAAAATCCAAG
>JAHRHW010000286.1 GCA_019100305.1 Candidatus Thiodiazotropha taylori
ATGGAAGATGGCATGATGCGGATGCGTAAAGTGGAAAAGATCGACCTGCCTGCCGAACAGAAAATCAGCCTCAAGCCGGGTGGTCTGCATGTCATGCTGATCGGCTTGAAGCAGAAACTTGTGCCGGGTGAGAATGTCGGCCTGACCCTCACCTTCGACGATGGATCGGAACTCAAGTTGGATGCCCCGGTGCGCAAGCTGCGTATGAAGATGAAGCATTCCGACCATGGCAGTCACAACCACTGAGCGGCATTGGTTAGCTCAGACGAGAGTTTTGTGCGGCTTTTGATCCCCCGGTGAACGCGAATCTCGCTAACCATGCTGTCGCCTGTTGCGCTGCAGCCATGTGGCCCCACTCACCACATGGCCGCAGAGTCTCAGTGGCCTATGGCCGGGGATTGTTTGAATGAGCCAGTCTCCCCTGGAATCCCACGCTGCCATGCAGCAGGCCTTTGCCTCCGGTCTTGAGCGTCTGCTTCAACAGCCGGGGGTCGGTAGCTATATCCTGGTACACGCCAATGCCAGTTTCGATGCTGAAATCTATCAAACCCTGAAAAGCCAGCTTGCTCGTCGCTTTGAGCAACATGCGGAGTTTTGCCGTCAGACCCTGAGCGAGGGGCGGGAACTGGTCGGGGCCGCCGATGACAATCTGGTGTTTCTGAAATTGATGGTCATCGGCTTCGATGGTATGCATGCAGCTGAATTCCGCGATGAGGCGGATTGGGAGCTGCAGTTCAACCATATCCGTGCATTTCGTCCCTCGCGGATGACCAGTGAGCCTGCGTTGGGCAACAGCCGTCCCTTCGATCCGAACGGATTTCATTTCAACAAACCCTTTCTGCGACGGGAGGCCTTCTGGTCAGGTGATCTGCACGGTGTGGATGTGGAGCTGCTGTATAACAAGTTTCCCTTTGTGCCGATGCACTGCCTGCTGGTTCCCGATCGCACCCTGCGCCTGCCCCAGCTGTTGACCCGCAAGTACCACGACTATGTCTGGCAACTGGCTGAGCGGTTGTGGGATGGATTGCCTGGTGTCGGTATCGCCTACAACAGTTTTGCAGCCTTTGCCTCGGTCAATCATCTTCACTTTCAGCTCTTCATCCGGCCAGAGCCGCTACCGCTGATGCGCGATCACTGGCGGCACAACGGTGGAGAGCGGGACTACCCGCTGAATTGCGAAATCTATGAATCTGCCGCTGAGGCCTGGCAGCGGATTGAATCCCTGCACCGCTCGCAGGTGAGCTACAACCTGATCTACCAGCCCGGCAGACTCTACTGTATTCCCAGAAAGCGCCAGGGCAGTTATGAGCACCAACCCTGGACCAGAGGATTTGCCTGGTATGAGCTGGCCGGGGGATTCACGACCTTCAGTCGGTCGGATTTCGACACCCTGGATGCGGATGCAATCATCCGGGAACTGGTCAAGCTGCAACCGGAATCCGTCTGATCAGGTCAGCCAGTGGACCAGATAGTAGAGACGAAACCCCTCCGATGAGCGGGATGGGCCGTTGACCTGTGCCGCGTGGAGGTTCTCCTGTTCGGTGGCCTTCTCGATCGCCTCTTCAGCCGATGAGGCGAGGGTGACGCAGTTTTCCGGAAAACGGTCCCGGCGTCGGCTCGGGGTGTAGATGACCGCATAATGGGTGTGTACGATCGATTGGTCCGGATCTTTCTGCATCTTGATGGGCCTGAGCGGATAGGAAAAAGGAGTTTATCGGTAACCCGGTTTACTGACAAACCGGCTATCCGTACGCTGGCAGGAGAGGTTGGCGGCGGCAATCCCGGACTGGTGGGATGGTCATGCCCTGGAACCCTAGGCCTGGATGGCGATCGAAAGCTGATGTCTGCGGATGCCACCTGAGTCGATGGTGCTCTCCAGGATGTTAGAGACCAAGCAGAGTTTTCCTCATCGACCGACCACGGCTGAGGCGATGGATTTTGACCTTTATTAGAAAATTCTGGTATAGTTCCGCAGCTTTTTTAGGGTCTTTGGGTGGGCTGACAATGCTCTGGCTGCCACCGGAAGGTCCGGGATTTTAACATATCCAGCATAATTTCAGAGCAGGATTGATCATGAATAAATGGCTCGTAACCGCAACCCTAGCCCTCTCTTTCACTGTCGGCCTGGCACAGGCTGCCGGCAATGCAGAAGAGGGTAAAAACAAATCCGCTACCTGTGCCGGTTGTCATGGCGCTGAAGGCAATAGCCCCCTTAATCCGGTCTGGCCAAAGATTGCCGGACAGCACCCGGCTTACATCGAGAAGCAGATCAAGGATTTCAAAGCGAATAAGCGCAGCGATCCGATGATGACGCCGATGGCTATGCCTCTGAGCGACCAGGATATTGCCGATCTTGCGGCCTACTACTCCAGTCAGATGGTCAAGACCGGTGTGGCTGCTGCGGACAAGGTTGAAGCGGGTGAGCGTCTCTACCGGGCCGGAAATGCCGATACCGGCGTAGCCGCCTGCATGGCCTGTCACGGACCATCCGGTGCAGGTAACCCCCAGGCCAACTTTCCGGCCATCGCCGGTCAGCACGCTGCCTATGTTGAAAAGGCGTTGAAGGACTTTCGTACCGGCAACCGGACCAATGACGCCAGCAAGATGATGCAGGGTGTGGTCGAGAGAATGACCGATGCAGAGATCGCCGAGGTGGCCCAGTACATTCAGGGGCTCAGTCGCTAAGCGACCCGGCTGTTCCGATCGAAAAAGGCGGTACCTGGTGTACCGCCTTTTTTTTTAAGGATTTCAGCTGGCCGTTGAGGATGGGCTGTCAGATTGATCTGTTCGAGAGTGGCCCCAGGTTCTGGAAACAGCTGCCAGGTCACACTATTATTGCGAGATTGGACCTGGTTCCTGAACAGTTATTGCTTTTTGTCTAAAGTGACGGTTGTAACTTAAGTTTTTTTGAATTTATCCGCCATACAAAGTGATATCCGAGAAGAAAAAGCGTCGCAGAACGAATGAATAAGCAAATCATAGAGAATCAAGCCACGCTGGATGATACCCACCGGTTGCGCCTGCTCAGTTATAACATTCAGGCTGGTGCAGATACCCGTCGTTACCGGGAGTATGTGACCCGCGGCTGGAAACAGGTTCTTCCCCACAAAGACAAACGGCACAATCTGAATCGTATCTCCCATCTGCTGAAGGACTTCGATGTGGTGGGGCTTCAGGAGGTTGACTCAGGCAGCTTTCGCAGCGGTTTCATCGACCAGACCGCCTATCTCGCGGAGTTGGCGGGATTTCCCTACTGGTATCGTCAGGTGAATCGCAAGCTGGGTAAGCTGGCCCAGTACAGTAATGGGGTGTTGAGTCGGGTACAACCGAGCATGATCGCCGAACATCGGCTGCCTGGTCTGCCGGGCCGGGGAGCGGTGCTGATGGAGTTTCAGACCACCGAAAAACCCCTCGGAATCTGCATGATGCATCTGGCCTTGGGTCGGCGAGCCAGATTGCGCCAGTTCTCCTATATCAGCGAACTGGTCTCCCACTACTCCCATCTGGTTCTGATGGGGGATTTCAATTGCGGCTGCAGCTCCACAGAGTTCCAGTATCTGATGGAGAATACCAACCTGCAGGGCAGTGCCTGCGACATGATGACCTTCCCCAGCTGGCGCCCGAGCAAGAAGCTGGATCACATCCTGGCCTCGCCCAGTTTGAAAGTGGCGAAATCCGAGGTCCTCAACTACGCACATTCTGATCACCTGCCGATCAGCCTGGAGATTGAACTGCCTGAAAACGTGGTTTTGCCTGCTGCCGCCTGATAGTTCGGCTACCGATCCGAGACGGGACCTATGAACGATACCGACTGGAAAAAGCGTTACGACGACCTGCTGCGTCAATCCGAGAGTCAAGACGAGGCCAACAAGGCCCTGGAAGAGCTGCTGACGAGGACCGTCATCCGTTTGACCATTGCCGCCAGCGGCCTGGATAGCCGGCTGGAACCCCACCTGAAATCGGTGCGCAATGCGGTGCGGGGTGGGGGTGGTTCCATATCCCAGGATAAGCTGAATGAGATTACCGACGGGCTGCTCCATTTTGCCGAACAGCAGGATAGCGCGGCGGCGGATGAGGGTGAGGTCTATCAAAAGCTGCTCAGCCCGTTCAAACTCTCCAAAAAGGCGCTGGCCGAAACCACCGATCTGCTCGAAGAGCTGGTCAGTGATCCATCTGAGATGGGGGAGAAATCCTTTGCCCGGCTGGTGCGCCTGCTGGGGCAGGGTAACGAGGCGGCCGGTGAAAAAAAATCCACGGGTCTGTTCGGGCGGCTGCTGGGACAAACCGAAGAGTCGGGGCCCAAACCGAATCAGATCCTGCTGAATCTGCTCGAACAGGCCTCCTGGCCGGGTCACTGGGGTGAACCGATCAGCAGTTTCAAGCATCGCCTGTTGAAGGATGCGGCGGCGGATGCCTGGGTCGGGGTACTGGATGATCTGCTCGCCTTGTCGGCCAAGTCTTTTGGAGAGATCCAGTCGGAGATACAGGAAGCCGAGGATTTTCTTGAAGAGTTGACCCAGCGACTGCAGGATCTGGGTCTGCACCTGCAGACGGCCCATGAAGGGCGGGATAAGATCGCACAGCATGGGCGTACTCTGAGTGAACAGGTGCACGGTCAGGTCGGAGATATTGGTACTCACGTGGCCCAGGCCACCGATCTGCATCAGTTGAAAGATGCTGTCAGTGAACGGATCACTCTGATTCAACAGAGTATCGACAGCTATCTGGAAGAGGAGCAAAACTTTCATCAGCAGGCCGAGGAAGGGGAGCAGGCACTGCGTGAACGCCTCACTCAGCTGGAAAAGGAGTCTACCGAACTGCGCTCCCGCATGCTCGAGGCGCACCACATGGCGCTGCTGGATGCGGTCACCGGCCTGCCCAACCGGCTCGCCTACGAAGAGCGGATCGAGCAGGAGGTGGCCCGTTGGAAGCGCTTCGACAGTCCGTTGAGCATGCTGGTCTGGGATGTGGATGACTTTAAGAAGATCAATGACCGCTATGGTCACCAGGCTGGTGACAAGGCACTCAGGGTGATCGCACAAAGTCTCAAGGCGCGCTTACGGGAAACCGATTTCATCGCCCGCTTCGGTGGCGAAGAGTTTGTCTGTCTACTCTGCGGCGCAGAGGGCGAGGAGGCTCTGAGTGTCGCTGAAGAGATGCGCCACTCGGTCGAGAGCAATGGTTTCCATTCCCACGGCAAGCCGGTCGTCGTGACCATCTCCTGCGGCCTGACAAGCTTTGCCAAGGGGGATGGGGTCGACCAGGTGTTCTCACGGGCCGACAAGGCCCTCTATCAGGCAAAGCGCAAAGGCAAGAATCGCTGCGAACTTGTCTGATCTCCGGCCTGTTTTTAAAAGTTCGCAAGTGAACGCGAATAAACGCAAATTTTGTGGATACCCGCAGTAGTTACCGATTCCACTTACTCGGGCAGCATGCCATTAATCTGCTTCAAGACGCAGTGTCTTGGTGGGGCCATGCTCCACCAGATAGTACTCATTTTCGGTCATCACCATGGGAACAGTCTGCTCGCACTGCAATTCCAATCAATCCTGTTGATAGAAATGGTGCCATGGTGCGCCGCTACTGGCCTGTTGCAGGACCTCGAGCAGGCGTGGTGAGGGGATCGCCTCTTGGGGAAAGATATTCTCAATCTTCAGTAGAAACCGACCAAACCCCGCACTCTGTTTGAAGTCGTAGCTGGCCGGATCCTGCCGGTGTCCGCAGTGGGGGCATTCAGCCTGTTGTTGAGGCTCCTGTTGCCAGTCGCTGATACGCTTTCGGCAGGCCTCACAGCGGGGTGGAAGAGTGTTTTTCCCGCTCAGCAGGATCGGTTCCGAATGTGGGCCGTCGACCCGCAAATGGCAAAATGGCTCTCCGCTCTCATCCGGTTCAAGTCGGATGAAGGGTGAGCAGCCCATGAAGGTGATCAGCTGCATGAACATCTCACCCAGCAGATAGCC